>NZ_JADGDZ010000005.1:55137-94094 GCF_016744625.1 Winogradskyella sp. | reverse complement strand
TCTAAATCTTTAGTAGCTTCTTCTGAAACGTTAGGAATATCATTAGTTAACTCTTCATTACCTAATTTAGTATCTCTAACTTCTAATGAATACTCATCGATATGAATAGATGTAAATACATCTTCTCTCACCACCTTTTCAGAAATTACAATTGCATCCTCAAAGTTATACCCTTTCCAAGGCATAAAGGCTACTTTCATATTTCTACCAAGTGCTAATTCACCATTTTGTGTAGCATAACCTTCACATAGTACTTGACCTCTAGCAACTTTATCACCTTTCTCTACAATTGGTTTTAAGTTGATAGACGTTCCTTGGTTTGTTTTTCTAAACTTTACTAAAGGATATGTTTTAGTATCACTTTCAAAACTTACCATTGCAGCTTCCTCAGTACGTTCGTACCTAATAGTTACTTTCTCTGCATCTACATATTCTACAGTACCAGCTCCTTCTGCATTAATTAATACTCTAGAATCTGATGCTACTTGACGTTCTAATCCGGTTCCTACGATTGGTGCCTCAGGACGTAATAATGGTACTGCCTGACGCATCATGTTAGATCCCATTAATGCACGGTTGGCATCATCATGCTCCAAGAATGGAATTAATGATGCTGAAATCGATGCAATTTGGTTTGGTGCAACGTCTGTATAATTTACACTTGATGGTTCAATAACAGGGAAATCACCTTCTTGACGAGAAATAATTTTATCCGCTAATATCTTTCCTTTATCATCTACTTTAATAGTAGCTTGTGCAATTAACATATCTTCTTCCTCTTCTGCACTTAGATATGTTGGTTCATTTTTAATATCTACAACACCACTATCAACTTTTCTATATGGCGTTTCAATGAATCCCATAGAATTCACTTTCGCAAATACAGATAAAGAAGAAATTAAACCAATGTTTGGTCCTTCTGGTGTTTCAATAGGACATAAACGTCCGTAATGAGTATAATGAACATCACGTACTTCGAAACCTGCTCTTTCCCTAGATAAACCACCTGGTCCTAATGCTGAAAGACGACGCTTATGCGTAATCTCTGCAAGAGGATTCGTTTGATCCATAAATTGAGATAGCTGATTCGTTCCAAAGAATGAATTAATAACCGACGATAAAGTCTTCGCATTAATTAAATCTATTGGAGTAAATACTTCGTTATCACGTACATTCATACGCTCACGAATTGTACGTGCCATACGTGCTAAACCAACACCAAACTGAGAAGATAACTGCTCTCCTACTGTACGTACACGACGGTTAGATAAGTGATCAATATCATCAATCTCTGCTTTAGAGTTAATAAGTTCAATTAAATATTTTATGATAGTAATGATATCTAGTTTAGTCAAGACTTGCTTGTCCATACCGATATCTAACTGTAATTTCTTGTTCATTCTATAACGACCTACTTCACCTAAAGAATAACGTTGGTCAGAGAAGAATAATTTGTCAATAATACCACGTGCTGTCTCCTCATCTGGCGGCTCAGCGTTACGTAATTGACGGTAGATGTGCTCAACAGCTTCTTTTTCAGAGTTTGTTGGATCTTTCTGTAATGTATTATGAATAATTGCGTAATCTCCTTGTTGCGCACTTTCTTTGTGTAAAAGAATAGTTTTTACTTCTGCTTCAAGAATTTCTTCAATATTTTCTTTATCTATGATTGTGTCACGATCTAATACAATTTCGTTACGCTCAATAGATACAACTTCGCCTGTATCCTCGTCAACAAAATCTTCATGCCAAGTATTAAGTACACGAGCCGCAAGTTTACGACCGATAACTTTCTTTAAACCAGATTTAGAAACTTTAATCTCTTCTGCAAGGTCAAAAATTTCAAGAATATCTTTATCACGTTCAAATCCGATAGCACGGAAAAGTGTGGTTACTGGTAACTTTTTCTTTCTATCAATGTAAGCATACATCACACTATTAATGTCCGTAGCAAATTCTATCCAAGATCCTTTAAAAGGAATTACTCTTGCAGAATATAATTTCGTTCCATTAGCATGGAAAGACTGGCTAAAGAATACACCAGGTGATCTATGTAATTGAGATACAACAACACGTTCTGCTCCATTGATACAGAAAGTACCACTTGGAGTCATATAAGGAATAGTTCCTAAATATACATCTTGAACAATTGTTTCGAAATCCTCATGTTCTGGATCGGTACAATATAATTTCAATCTTGCTTTTAAAGGCACACTATATGTTAATCCTCTTTCAATACATTCTTCGATAGAATATCTTGGTGGATCAATAAAGTAATCTAAAAATTCTAATACGAATTGATTACGTGTGTCTGTAATTGGAAAATTTTCCATGAAGGTATTGTACAAACCTTCATTGCCTCTTTCTTCTGACTTTGTTTCTAATTGGAAAAAATCCTGGAAGGATTTTATTTGGATATCCAAAAAGTCCGGGTAATCTGTCCTATTTACAATAGAAGAGAAATTAATTCTTTCAGCCTTTTTTGCTAACATTGATGAACGAGATTTTTATTAAAAAAATACTAATAAATGCATATAACGTTTATATACACAAAAGGGTTTAGGTCTTAGAGTACTACTCCAGACCTAAACCATATGTTGTAGGTTAAGGTAAACTTACTTAAGTTCAACCTCAGCTCCAGCTTCTTCTAAAGAAGATTTTAAGCCTTCAGCTTCGTCTTTAGTTACGCCTTCTTTGATTGCACTTGGTGCATCATCAACTAAACCTTTAGCTTCTTTTAATCCTAAACCAGTTAATTCTTTAACTAATTTCACTACAGCTAGTTTAGAACCACCTGCTGCTTTAAGGATTACGTCGAATTCAGTTTGCTCTTCAGCAGCTTCGCCACCAGCAGCAGCACCAGCAGCAACTGCAACAGCAGCAGCAGCAGGCTCAATACCGTACTCGTCTTTTAATATAGTTGCTAATTCGTTAACTTCTTTTACTGTTAAATTAACTAATTGTTCTGCGAAATCTTTTAAATCTGCCATTTTTCTATTGTTTTAATAAATGTGTGTGTGTGTGTAATATAATTTTTCTTGTGTGTAATCTTTAAATTAACCTTCTCTTTCAGATAGGGTTTTTACAATTCCTGCGATTGTACCACCACTAGACTTAAGTGCTGAAATAACATTCTTAGCAGGAGATTGTAATAATCCAATAATCTCACCAAGAAGTTCTTCTCTAGACTTAATATCTACTAATGTGTCTAATAAATCATCGCCAACATAAATCGCTTCTTCTATAAAAGCTCCTTTTAATACGGGCTTTTCAGATTTTTTACGAAACTCTTTAATTACTTTGGCTGGAGCATTACCAGTTTCAGAATACATTACTGATGTATTTCCTTTTAAAGTCGTAGGCAATTCACCGAAATCTTTGTCCGATGCTTCCATAGCTTTCTCTAAAAGCGTATTCTTAACTACAGCTAACTTAATGTTAGACTTAAAACATGCTCTTCTTAAGTTTGAAGTTGTTGCTGCATCTAATCCAGAGATATCTGTTAAATAGATATTTGTATTATCTGCTAATTGAGCAGTCAACTCATCAATTACTTGGGATTTTTCTTCTCTTGTCATAATATTCTAAGTTTAACTACTATCCTATTTTTGTGTCAATTGAGATACTTGGACTCATAGTACTAGACATGTAAATACTCTTTACATACGTACCTTTTGACGACGTTGGCTTTAACTTCATAATTGTAGATAACAATTCTTGAGCATTCCCAATAATTTTATCAGTACTAAACGATGCTTTACCAATTGGTGCATGTACAATACCTGTTTTATCTACTTTAAAATCTATCTTACCAGCTTTTACTTCAGTAACTGCTTTAGCTACATCCATAGTTACTGTACCAGTCTTAGGGTTTGGCATAAGACCTCTTGGCCCTAATACTCTACCTAATGGTCCTAACTTACCCATAATGCTTGGCATAGTAACGATAACGTCAACATCTGTCCAACCATCTTTAATTTTCTGTAAGTACTCATCTAATCCAACATAATCAGCACCAGCTTCTTTTGCTTCTGCTTCTTTGTCTGGAGTTACTAGCGCAAGCACCTTCATATCTTTACCTGTACCATGTGGTAATGAAACTACTCCACGTACCATTTGATTAGCTTTACGTGGATCTACACCTAATCTGATTGCTAAATCTATAGAAGCATCAAACTTAGTATATGTAATTTCTTTTAGTAAAGCTGAAGCTTCTTCTAAAGAGTAAATTTTATTACTATCTACCTTTGCTTGTGCCTCTTTTTGCTTCTTTGTTAATCTTGCCATTTCTAAAAAATTTAGTTTGGAGCTTCTCCTCCTTTAACAGTGATACCCATCGATCTTGCAGTACCGGCAACCATTTTCATAGCTGATCCGATTTCAAATGCATTTAAATCTACCATTTTGTCTTGAGCAATCGTTTTAACTTGATCCCAAGTTACTTTTGCTACTTTACGTCGGTTTGGTTCTCCTGATCCTTTCTTTACTTTGGCCGCTTCTAATAATTGTACTGCTGCTGGTGGAGTCTTGATTACAAACTCAAATGATTTGTCTTTGTAAACAGAGATTACCACAGGTAAAACTTTACCTGGTTTATCTTGAGTTCTAGCATTAAATTGCTTACAGAACTCCATGATATTAACTCCAGCGGCACCTAAAGCGGGTCCTACCGGTGGCGATGGATTCGCAGCACCTCCCCGAACTTGTAGCTTAACTACTTTGTCTATTTCTTTTGCCATTTCTTAATGTTTATACGACTATCTATATTGGAAGCATAGACAGAACGCTCTTTATTGTAACAATTATTAAACTTTTTCTACTTGCATATAACTTAACTCTAATGGTGTTTTTCTTCCAAAAATCTTAACCATTACCTCAAGCTTACGTTTTTCTTCATTAATTTTTTCGATAGTACCATCAAAACCATTGAATGGTCCGTCGATAACCTTTACAGTTTCTCCTTTTGTAAATGGTATTGCAACATTCGCATCTGCTTCTATCGCTAACTCATCTACTTTACCTAACATTCTATTTACTTCAGATTGTCTTAAAGGCACAGGATCTCCACCTTTTGTCTCACCTAAAAAGCCGATAACATTAGTAATCGATTTAATAATATGAGGAATCTCACCACTTAAATTGGCTTGAACCATAATATATCCAGGGAAATAAACTTTCTCTTTCTGTATTTTCTTTCCTTTACGAATCTGAATAACTTTCTCAGTTGGTACTAAAACCTGATCCACAAAATCTTCTAAGCCTAATCTTGAAATTTCATTTTCAATATAAGCTTTAATTTTATTCTCTTGACCACTTACAGCCCTAACAACATACCATTTTTTCTCTGACATAATCATCTTTGTTGTTAGTTAATAAACCCAAAATAAGCTTTAACTGCTTTACTAAAAACAGTATCCACTCCCCAAATAGCTAGTGAAAAAATAATTGAAAACACAGCTACAATTACCGTTAATCTTTGAGCTTCTGGCCAAGGTGTCCAAGACACATTGTTCTTTAACTCTTCAAACGATTCTTTTATATATGTTATTAATCCTGCCATTTGATTTATTTTTTATTGAATTAAGATGATTTAAAACTCACCTCTCTTCACTTTTATTTATTGCACGGGTTGAGAGACTCGAACTCACGACACCTGGTTTTGGAGACCAGTGCTCTACCAACTGAGCTAAACCCGTAAATATCAATCAAGGCATCCCGATAATTCGGGACACCTTAATTAATTATTTAACTATATTTTGTTTAGTCTAAAATTTCTGTAACCTGACCAGCACCAACTGTTCTACCACCTTCACGGATAGCAAAACGTAAACCTACGTTCATTGCAATTGGCTGAATCAACTCAACAGTAATTGTTAAGTTATCACCAGGCATTACCATTTCAACACCAGATGGAAGCGCAATGTTTCCAGTTACATCAGTTGTACGTACGTAAAACTGAGGACGGTAGTTGTTATGGAATGGTGTATGACGCCCACCTTCTTCTTTTTTAAGAACGTAAACCTCAGCTTTAAATTTAGCGTGTGGTGTCACAGAACCTGGCTTAGTAATTACCATACCTCTAGAGATTTGAGACTTCTCAATACCTCTTAATAAGATACCAGCATTATCACCAGCTTCACCTCTATCCAAAATTTGACGGAACATCTCAATACCTGTAATAGTAGACGTTAATTTCTCAGCACCCATACCGATAATCTCAACAGGATCACCAGTATTAGCAATACCAGTTTCGATACGACCTGTTGCTACAGTTCCACGACCAGTAATTGAAAATACATCTTCAATTGGCATTAAAAAATCTTTATCAACCTCACGTACAGGCTCTTTAATCCAGCTATCAACAGCTGCCATTAATTCCATCACTGTATCAACCCATTTTTGCTCACCATTTAAGGCACCTAAAGCAGAACCAGCAATCACAGGACCATTATCACCATCATACTCATAAAAAGATAATAAATCTCTGATTTCCATCTCTACTAATTCAAGTAACTCTTCATCATCAACCATATCCACTTTATTCATGAATACAACCATACTAGGAATACCTACCTGACGCCCTAAAAGGATATGCTCACGTGTTTGTGGCATTGGACCATCTGTTGCCGCAACAACTAAGATAGCACCATCCATTTGAGCAGCACCAGTAACCATATTCTTTACGTAATCCGCGTGACCAGGACAGTCAACGTGAGCGTAATGACGATTAGCCGTTGCATATTCTACGTGTGAAGTATTAATTGTTATACCTCTTTCTTTTTCTTCTGGTGCGTTATCGATTTGATCGAAATCTTTTGCCTCAGATAAACCTGCATCAGCTAATACTTTAGTAATAGCAGCAGTTAAAGTTGTTTTACCGTGATCTACGTGTCCAATAGTACCAATGTTTAAGTGTGGTTTTGAACGATCGAAAGTTGCCTTTGCCATGTTTAATTTATTTAATCTTATTTATTATTAGTGTTCAATTGTTAATTCTAAACTACTTAGAAAAAAGAGCCAATGACGAGATTTGAACTCGTGACCTCTTCCTTACCAAGGAAACGCTCTACCCCTGAGCTACACCGGCGTAAAGTGTTTATACTCTCACTCCTAAGAATGAGACTCCTGCCTTCGCAGGAACTTTTAGAGCGAGAGACCGGGTTCGAACCGGCGACATTCAGCTTGGAAGGCTGACGCTCTACCAACTGAGCTACTCTCGCATTTATAATTAAGTCTCCTTAATTAATGGTTTTCAATATTTCAAATTCATCATTGAACTACTTCGCTTTGCTTAGTAATCCTGGATCGGAAACCCAATCCATATAATTTTCAAACTTAGTTTTACAAAAGTTAACTTTTGACAACTCTTTATTAAAAAAAATTGTGGGGAGAGCAGGATTCGAACCTGCGAAGGTGAAACCAACAGATTTACAGTCTGTCCTCGTTGGCCGCTTGAGTATCTCCCCAATTTTCAATATTTCAATATTTCAATATTTCAAATTTTTCAAAAAGCTGGATTTCAAGCAAAAATCAAACTTTTAAAGAGCCGATGGAGGGACTCGAACCCACGACCTGCTGATTACAAATCAGCTGCTCTAGCCAGCTGAGCTACATCGGCTTTTTCTTACTTTTCTAACGTCAAAAACTGACCATAAAAAAGTCCGCTATTTCTAACGGACTGCAAATGTAGTGTTTTATTTAATTATTCAAAACATTTTTGAAAAAATTTTAATCAAGTTCTGGCTCTTAATTTTTCTTTTCTTTTTTTGATTTGTCTTTCTAGTGATGCAATAGCTATATCTGCGCCTTCTTCAAAGCTTTTACATTGCTTTTTCACTACAAAACTATCACCAGGCACACTTACCTTAGCTTCAAAAATTTTATTTTCTTTACCGCTTGTGTTTTCTACTTTTAAATATACATCGGATTGTATTATTTTATCATAAAACATATCTAGTTTATCCATACGCTTCTGAATAAAATCAATTAGCGTACTATCTGCATTAAAATTTACGGATTGTGTGTTTACTTTCATATACTTCCTTTTAAGTTAAACATGTGTGTTAAACGAGATTCGTTTAACACAGATTAATTGTTGTTAAGCATAAAACTTAACGAAGATTTCTGGGATGTGATTTGGCATATACTTTTTTTAACTCGGCTATACTATTGTGAGTATAAACTTGAGTGGCTGCTAAACTGGTATGTCCTAGAAGTTCTTTTACTGCATTTAAATCTGCACCTTGATTTAATAAGTGTGTCGCAAATGAGTGCCTTAATACATGTGGACTACATTTTGCCTTTGAAGATGCTTCACTAAAATACTTATTTATTACTCTGTAAACAAGCATTTCGTAAATTTTAAGACCTTTTTTAGTTAAAAATAACATCTCCTTATCTTCTATTATTGGCAATTGGCTTCGATATTCTAGATATGTCTTTATGGAATTGGACAAGGTTTCTATTAAAGGAATGTAACGCTCTTTATTACGCTTTCCTAATACTTTTAATTGTCTATTACCAAAATCAATGTCTAATAGTTTCAAATTAACTAATTCTATACGTCTAATGCCTGTTGCATAAAACATCTCTATTATTAAATGATTTCTTGCGCTTTCAAAATCATTGACTTCTATCGCGTTTTCGAGTACGGTTTTAAGTTCTTGTTCTGAAAAGGGCAATTGTACCTTCTTACCAACTTTTAATGCTTTATGCTGTTTTAGAGGGTTAACATCTATATACTGAGTTTTTAATAAAAATTTGTAGTAGCTATTTAAGGAAGATACTTTTCTATTAATCGTTCTATTAGATATACCACTATTAACCAACTCTACAATCCATTGCCTAATTTCTGAATATCCTACTTGAGCTATATCAATTAAATTATGATGCTCATTTAGAAATTCTTGAAATGTTTCTGCATCTCTTATATAAGCCACAACAGTGTGCTTAGAATATTTCTTTTCTAACAATAAATATTCTGAAAATGCTTTTAGGCTCATGTGTCTTTTTTGGCAGCTAATAAACTCATTAAATATAACTATTTGTAATAAGTTATAATTGAGCATAGAACAAAAAATGCAACAACTCATAATATCAACATATGAATTGCAAAATAATTATTTGTTTTGAAAGTCCATTTACTGATTATTCCACTCAAAAAAAAATTTAAAATTGGCGTTACTTTGAAACATATCAACAGGATAATACTCTAAAGTGTCTTTTTTGAAATAGGTTTTATAAATACCTTTAAGTTCTCTTTTGTGAAATTCGAAATTAAATTTATCTGAATTAATTTTATTCAGTGCTTCGCATATAAATTCAGAGCAATCTAATTTAGTTGAATCTTTATGAGAAAAGTTTTTATCGAAAGTAATCTTCTTTGACTTATATCTCTTGATAATTTTGCGCAAAGAATCAATCTCTTCTAATTTTAAGCTTTCAATTTCCCATAGACTATAGTAAAATACTTTGTTTTTTTCTTTATTCAAAAATCCATCTAGAATTTCAACATTATAATCTGTGGTAGAATTTTTATTCTCTAATACATGAAACACATTCCACCTTGATGAATCAAAAAGTGTAAAGCCAACATGAGAGCTTAAGGTATCCTTAATATTAAATTCTCTTGCAAAAAAACCTTCTTTTGTATTGGTTCCTCTAAATATTAGATATGCTTTTTCTTTATTTAAACCTAGATTGACTACTTGCCTTTTATACTCGTTACTGCAGCCAAAAAAAAGAATCGCAACTAGATTAACATATGTCAATCTCAAACACAAATTCAACACCTAGAGCACTAAATATAAACCCAACTGAACTGCATAATATTCAGTTAACTCAAATTGTTGCTTTGAATCACTATAGCTACTTGAGAAATCAGACTTATATTTGAACCCTAAACTAGCACTATATTTCTTATCTAATTTAAATCTTAAGCCTGCAATAAAATGTTGTCCGAAATTAAACCCTAGCTTTTTTTGCTTTTGAGTTTCATTCTCAAATATATTTTCAACTTTTGATTCATAAAGGTAAGAACCATATAATCCTACTTCAGCAAATAGAGCTATTTTATCAGATTTATTATTATAAAATTTTACTGATAACGGAAGATTAATGTGATTATTAGAAATATGTTGTTGCTTATTATCTAAATCTTGAAAATCTGCCTTTACTCTTAAAAACTCAAGACCAGTTACTATTGAAAATTTTTCATTTAAAAAAAACTCTCTACTAAAAGCTCCTTCAAATACAGATGCCCTCACTTTAAAAAAATCCTCAGCTTCTAAAGTCGCTATACCAAATTGATTGGTTATAATCCAATTTCCTTTCTTACCCGACTCTTTATAATCATCTTGTGCAAAAATTGATGAAGTTGAAAATATGAATAAAAATGTAATTAGACAGTTTTTCATATCATTTTGTTAACCAGCTAATAATATTACCTACCAAAACAGCTGCTAATCTTTTTGTCTCTTTGATTGTTTTCATGATAAATAATTTTGAGATTTATTTATCTGAAAGAAAGCATTAAAAAAACAAAATAAAATTAAAATTAAACAAAATATTAACAACATTAATATACTTACGACCAAATAGTTATGGTTTTTTCACATTGAAAAAAAAGAATATTCTTATATGAGCGAAATGAAGATCTTTTACAAGTTATGTTACAGGCTTGTAGTCCTTGTCATCAATTACCATCTTTGCAATGATTTCTTTGAGTATCTCTGAAGTTCCACCACCTATTGGTCCTAAACGGCTATCTCTTGCCATACGTGCTAATGGATATTCTTCCATAAAACCATAACCTCCTAAAAATTGAAGGCATTGATAGATAACATTATCTGCCATTTTTGTAGACTGTAATTTAGACATTGTAGCTTCTTTTACGACATAATCTCCCATATCTAAACGTTTTGCTACGTAGTAGTTAAATTGCTTACAAATTTCCATTTGCGTTTCACAATCAGCATACGTGTGTCTTAAAGCCTGAAACTTATCAATAGTTCTTCCGAAAGCTGTTCTTTCTGACATGTATTGTTTAGCATATTCTAATGCGTATTCTGCTCTTGCATGAGAATTTACAGCCATAATCAATCGCTCTAATGAGAAATGCTGCATTATATATGGAAAGCCTTGATTTTCTTCTCCCATTAAATTAGACGCAGGAATCTCAACATTATCAAATGCAATTTCACCAGTATCTGAAGCTCTCCAACCTAACTTATCTAGCTTTGTAGCAGAAATACCAGGTGTATCTCTATCCATAACAAATATGCTAATTCCTTTATTACCAAGTTCGGGATTTGTTTTAGCAGCAACAATCAAATAGTCGCTATACACTCCATTTGTAATAAATGTTTTTGAACCATTTATTACATAAATATCTCCTTTTTTAACAGCTGTAGTTCTCATACCTGCAACATCACTTCCACCAAATGGCTCCGTTATACACAAACAACCTATTTGATCTCCAGATATACTACCTGCTAAATATTTTTCTTTAATTGCTTCATCACCTTCTTTATTAAGATGCGTCATTGCTAAATAAGCATGTGCCCACATTGCAGCAGCAAAACCGCCAGAATTTATACGCTGTAATTCCTCTAAAAATATAACCGTATAAAATAAATCTAAATCGAGCCCTCCGTATTTTTCAGGATAAGCAAGACCAAAATAACCCATATCACCAAATTTTTTCCAAATGAAGCGTTCAATATTTCCAGTTTCCTCCCATTTTTCGATATGTGGCACTACTTCCTTTTGTAGAAAATCCCTAAGACTTTCTCTAAATAAATTATGCTCTTCTGTGAAATATAAATCAGACATGTATTGTTATTTGTTATAGGTGCAAATATAACTTAATTATCTCGATTTTTTTAATTGGAAAATCTTCAACTTTTGTTAATTCTTCTAAAGATTTAAAGCCATCTCTTAAGGTTCGCTCTTCAATAATATTATTAGCAACTTCGTAGTCTATATATTGAATAGTCACTAATTCGTCTCTAGTTGCAGTATTCAAATTAAACTTAGTAATTGTTCTGGGAGTTTTAACTGTGAAGTCATTTTTTATGCGTTCAATGACTTCTGAAGACAAGCCCCAAACTTCAGAAATTTGAACATCTGAAATAAAACCACCTTTATATTTATTTCTATATTCAATGATTCGCATTGAAAGTTTTTCTCCAACACCATAAACTTTTTGTAATTGACTAGCTATTGCTTTGTTTAAATCTATTTTTTGAGCAAATGTCTTTGGTGTATTAGAATTTGAGTATGAATTATTGTAGCTATTTACTTTAGGCTTTGGATTTGTAACCCAGTCTGGAAATTTAAAATAAGGAGATATTAGAGCTAATAATGAATCTGAAACTTTAGTAACCTGTTGAAACTCTCTTGCGGAATTCACCCATTTATTATCTGTTCTAAATTGATGAAGTCGGTCAATTTCTTCATTGGTCATTCCTAAAGTATAGCCTTTATAATCTGTAATATAATTTGGATTGAAAGGATAAATTTTCGGTTTACTATTTTCAATCTCAACTAATCGCAGTGAATCTATTTCATTTCTAAATGTATCTAATTCATCTTGATTTACTGGAATCTCATTATTTGAAAAGCCCGTAAACAAATAAATACATTGTGCTACAATTATAACTAATACCAATAAAAAAATCCCACTTCGCTGTTTGTTAGAAAACTGGAAATGGGATTTCATATACTTTTTTATCTAATTTAAGCTTTTCTAGCTTTTATAGCATCCATATATTTTGTTAATTCCGCTTTTACTTTAGGTGCAAGAATAACTAAACCTATCATATTAGGTACCATCATTGCAAAAATCATGGCATCGGAGAATCCTATTACAGAACCTAAGCTAATTGAAGCTCCAACGATTACAAATAAGCAAAACAATACTTTATAGATGTACTCCGTTCTTTTTGTTCTTCCGAATAGATAAGCCCAACCTTGGTAACCATAATATGACCATGAAATCATAGTACTAAATGCAAATAATACAACTGCAACAGTTAATACATAAGGGAACCATGATATAGCAGACTCAAAAGCTCCAGATGTAAGTAAGATAGCATCTGCATCATTTAGACCTGCATTAGCTGAAGTTACATTTCCTGTTATTACTAATACTAAAGCAGTCATAGTACAAACCACAACAGTATCAATAAATGGTTCTAGCAAAGCCACCAAACCTTCTGATGCTGCATATTTAGTTTTCACTGCTGAGTGCGCTATAGAAGCAGAACCAACACCTGCTTCGTTTGAAAAAGCTGCTCTTCTAAATCCTTGTACTAAAACACCAATTGCTCCACCCGCTACACCTTCTGGACTAAATGCGCCATTAAATATTTGTACAAAAGCATCTCCAACCATATCATAATTAGCGAAGATTACAAAAAGTGAAGCTGCAACATATATGACAACCATAAATGGCACTATCTTGTCTGTAACTTTCGCAATTTTCTTTATACCTCCAATAATTACAATACCTACTAAAATTGCCATTACTAAACCAAAGACCCAACGGTATCCATTTATAAATGATTCTTCACCACCAGTCATATGCTCAAATAACTGAGCTGCCTGATTTACTTGAAACATGTTACCGCCTCCAAAAGAACCACCAATTACAAATACAGCAAATACTGCTGCTAAAACTTTACCTAAACCACCTAAACCTTTTGATTTTAATCCTTTAGTAAGATAATACATTGGACCACCAAAGACAGTTCCGTTTTCATCAATATCTCTATATTTTACACCTAGTGTACATTCTACAAACTTAGAAGCCATACCAAGAAAACCTGCAACAATCATCCAAAAAGTTGCTCCAGCTCCACCAATAGAAACTGCAATAGCAACTCCTGCAATATTACCTAAACCTACTGTTGCGGAAAGTGCAGCTGTTAAAGCTTGGAAATGCGAAACCTCTCCTTCATGGCCTTCTATAGCAATTGTTTCTATATTATCTCCTCCAGGTGTAGAATCACCTGCTCCAACTAAAGATTCATGATGATCTAATTCATCATATTTTCCTCTTACAATATTTACAGATGTAAAAAATCCTTTGAAATTTATAAACTTAAAATAAACTGTAAAATATAATGCTCCTAGAATCAATGGAAATAATACCCAAAATACTTTAACTCCTCCGCCAAAATCTATTTGATAAAAAATAGCAGTAACAAACCAACCTGTTAAATTTCCAAAAACTTGATCAATCTTCTCATCAACACCCATTTCTTGGGCTTCTTGAGCAAAGTTTAATAATGGTAATAATAAAGCAAAAAGCGATAGAAGATATTTCTTCATGAGTGTAGTTATTAGTTAGTTTTAGTTTTTATAGCCGACAAGATGCTAAAAAAAAATGAGTTTTTAAAGTTAGAGACGTTAAAAAGGGTTTAAAACCTAAGCTATATTATACTCTGAGTTTAGTTTTTGAATTTGTTCTGGTCTCCCTAAAACAATAATTTTAGACCCAAGAACTAATCTGGTATCTGCTTCAGGATTAACAATATATTCTCCTTTGTCATCTTTAAAACCAATAACAGTACAGCCTGTTTTTTTTCTTAGATCTAAATCTCTAATTGTCTTTGTTTCCTTGGCATTATAAAGTTGCTCTACCTTAACTTCTTCAACATTAATATTCCGTTCGCCAACGATGCCTAAATTATCAATAAACTCAACTAAATCAGGTATCACAACTAAAGATGCCATGTGATCTCCTCCAATGCGATCTGGAAGAATAACATTATTGGCGCCTGCTAATTTTAGCTTCTCATAAGATGTTTCTTGTGAAGCTCTACTAATGATGTGCATTTTTTTATTAATCTGTCTAGCAGACAATACTACAAATAAATTATCCGCATCGTTTGGCAAAGCAGAGATAAGTGTGCTTGCTTTTTCAATACCAGCCTCATAAAGTGTTTCATCTTCATTGGCATTTCCATAAATAAAAGGAATATCATCTTCTTGATATTTTTCGATGACCTCTTTATTTTTTTCTATAATCACAAACGGTTTTTTGTATGCAAATAGCTTTCGAGCTGCCTGCTTTCCATTTCGCCCAAATCCACAAATGATGATGTGATTAGACATAGCATCAATTTTCTTCTGCATCTTTCTTTGTTTTATATCTTTAATATTACTCTTGCTTAATATATATTCGGTTATTATAGATATAGCATAACCCACTATAACCACACTTGCTAAAATTAAAAAAATAGTAAATATCTTAGATTGTGGATCTAACGGATTAACTTCAGAAAAACCAACAGTTGTAATGGTGATAACCGTCATATAAAATGCATCTAACCAGTCATAACCAGAGATGAATTTATAGCCAAACACACCAATACACAACAAAAAGCCTAACATCATTATGGCTGTGTAAATCTTAGATCTATAGAGTCTTAAAAGTGGATTATTCATATTATAAATCGAAAACCGAAGAGCGTTTAGTATAGACAATATCTTTTATTCGCATCCAAAACGCTAAAAACAAATATAGAGCAAATCCAAAACCTACGGTTACAAAAGTAAGATACATAAAAGATGTTCTTACAATTTTAGCTCTAATACCCAAACGATCTGCAATACGCTGACATACATAATAGCCACGTTTCTGAAAATAGAGTAATAAGGCATAGAACCAATTCATATCGGCAAGTTATACCAATTAAACCATAAAATATGGTATGTCAACTTATTCTTTTTTAATTTAAATGTCTTGCTCATAAATTCCGTAGCTATGCTATGCAATTTAATCATAGCGTTTTTAAATTTAAAAATAATTTCGTTTTAGATAAAACATTTTATGGTTTAATTGGCATATCAATTTTTAACGATTAGACTATTGCCTACAGCACATTGTAGACATTTATTCTTATCACAATATTGCTGCTTTAATTGCAATAATGCCTGAGAATTCAGAGCATTGTTTTCTACCTTCTTTAAATCCTGAAATTTAGACACAATGCTATTCTTTTCAATTTTTAATTGCTTAATGAGTTGAAACAAATCATCGTCAATAGACTTTCCTTGAGATTTAGAATAACTGAATTTTAACGGAATAATGGTATTGATAATAAGTAAATCAATAAAAGATTCAGTTAATAGTTTTTTAGATTTTTTTGATGTTTTAGAAAATGTGTAATGTGTCTTCCAAAAATCAGTAGCTCCTTTTTTTAGCAATTTATAATAGTCCTCTTTAGTTTTTAAATCAATCATTCTTGAAAACAAACTATGTTCTAATGCATAGAGATTTGCAAACTGAGACAAACGAATATTTGGAAAATTTGGTGGTCTCAATCTAAAAAACTGAACTGGCAATACACCTTGATTATTAAGTCTAAACTTCTGCTTTAAAAATTGATAGCGTTCTTTTAAGTCTGAACAATAAACATCTTGCACATCATCATCTAACAAACTTGCTTGTCCAAACAATAAAGCTTCAATATCTAAAACATCATTTTGAAGTTTTCTTAGTATTGAAAAATCAAATGAATTTGCTAAACTAGCAAATGATTTACCATTAACTTTAAGACCAAAATTCTTTAAAAGCATTTTAAATAATACAGCTTCCCAATCATTATTTGAAGTTTTTAATAGCTCTTGAATAATTTCAGACTTACACTCTAAACGTTCTATGTATAAACGTTCTAACCAATTATTGAGCAGAAAATCATCAACCTTATGAAAATTTGATTCACAATTAATCCAAGACTTAGATTGCATAAGTTTTTCATAATTATTTAATAAATCCTTATCAACATAATGCTTGAGTTCTAAAGTTGAGATTTCAGAATTATCTTTTCTAAAAATTTCTGTGTCGTGATCCCAAACTACATGCAAAATTACATTATCATAAGCTTTGTCTATTTCGTGATTATGCACATACCAATCTGATGATTTTGTATGTATTTCTACATTACCAGCCCAAAGCTGGCTACTAATACTTAGCTGTGCATTAAAAAAATCTGGGCCAGCATTATGGTTATGCTGGCCTAATTGCTTAATAGTAATGGTTTCGTCTTTAACTGTTTTTAAGTTAGACGAATTGAAAGCTTTATGTTTCCAGACATAATGAAGAAAATCCTCTCTCATTCTACTAAAATAAGGTTCGAATTTAAAATTATAAAGTTTATCTAATTATTTCTTCAAAACCTTTATAGATTCATAACCATGATATGTATAAAGCACCAAATAATAATTACCCGAAGTAAGTGTCGATGAATTCCAATTAATTTCATATCCACCAGCTTCTTTCATAGTTGACATTAGTGTTTGCAGACGTTGCCCTGAATTATTATAAACACTCAATTCGCAAAAAGTATTATTAATTAAATTTAATTTAATAGTTGCGCTATTATTTATAACATTAGAATTCTTAACAACTAAAGAATGCCCTTTAGGTTTTGGTATATCAAACTCATCAATACTTAAAAGTGCAGGATCTATATATTTATATACATTAACGCCAGAAGTATACATAAGCGTATCATTAATACGCTGAAACCTATTATAACTAGAGCCAACAGTAGATTTATATTCCCAAGTTTGACCCTGATTAGTTGTTTCATAAAAAAACTCACCAAAACCACCAACCCAACCAACATTCTCACTTAAAAACCCAACACCTTGTATTGTACCAGAAACACCTGCAGATGTCACAGAATTTAGTTGCCATGTTAATCCGCCATCTGAAGATTTAAAATATTCTGGTGTAGATGTAAATGCTTCTACAGATGCATACATAACATCCTTATCTAATTCTTGTATTTTCCAGATGCGCTGATCATTACCATTACTAATAGCTAATGTACTCCACGTATTACCTCCATCTACGGTTCTTATTAAAACACCTTTTAAACCAGTTCCTTGAGGACTTTGACCAGCCGCAAAGCCTATATTTTCATCTTTAAAATAAATATCTACCAAAGCATTACATAAACTTCCCATATTGGTATAAGTCCATGTTTCACCTTGATTTACAGATTTCATAATATATGCAGATCCATAGAATACTCCTGTAATAAAAATCGTTTCTTCATTTGTCATATGCATTCCACAAATCCCAGGAACATTAATAGGTAATGTAGAAGATATATCTGTCCAAGTTTCACCACCATCAATCGTTTTTAATAATGTTGTTGTTGGATTACCATTAGCAAGTGTGCCAGCAAAACCAATCTGTTCATTATAAAACTCAACACTTCTAAAATAATGATTAGAGTTATAGTACTGCTGATTCCATGTTTGACCACCATCAGTAGTTTTTAGAATTTGACCTCCTCCATCTACAACCCAACCTACATCAGCATCAATAAATTGCATATCCTCAAAGCGCCAACTCAATGTAGATGCATTTAATGTTTGCCATTCTTGTGCGAATATTTGCTGTGTACAAAATCCAAATATCATTAAGGAAATAAAAAAATAGTTTTGAATTACTTTCATTTGTTTGAAGTTTTGTGAAACACATACCTCAAAACTAGACTTATTAGCAGTCGATAAATTGTAAAAAAACGAAATTCTCAACCAACGCGTAGGTTCAAAATATCACCATTTGGATTAATAGATTTTAAAAATTTGGAAGGATTCAGTCCTGTAAATTGTTTAAAGTCCTTTATAAAATGAGATTGATCGTAGTAATTATTCGCTAAAGCTAACTGAGTTAATGACTGCTCTGTGTTTACTTTCATTTGCTCAATAACTTTATTAATTCGAATTGTTCTAGAAAATAACTTTGGAGAAATTCCTATTTCATTTTTAAAGCGTTGTTCTAATCGTCGTAACCCAATACCTGTGCTTTGATTTTTTATTAAGTTATGGGCATTTATTGATAAATCTGAAAGCACATATTTTAAACTCTTTTTGTAATTATCATTTAAAAAAGAAAAAAGGTACTGTTCAATATGTTCTATTTTTGTTTTTACATCTTTAGAAAGTATTATTTTCTCTTGGAGTTCACTCATATCAGGTAAATTTAATTGAGACAAACTCAGACAACTATCCGTAAGATAATGCATATCTACATTCCAAATTTTATCCGCAACCCAAGGGTGAAATTTCACTGCAAATACATCTAAATTTTGCTTAGGAAGTGATAAATCTATGTATTTTTTTATTTGCCCAAAAACATGAAATTGGTCTGTCTTTATGTTATCCTCTACATTAGGAAAATCACATTGCCAAGGTTCACCAGAATGAAATACCCAATCTACATAAGCATCTGGCACAAATCTATACTGTCCATCAACTACATCACTATTAGATGGCTTCAATGTCCAGAAATAAGCAATAATGTGCTCATAATCTTGGGATGGAGGATGTTTTTTAAACAGCATAGTACTACTAAATTACAGAAAAAAGACTTACCAAAACTCATTCACTATAACGCAAAAAAATCCTGAGTTCCCTCAAGATTTTTTTACGTTATAATAAGACACCTATTTCACTTCGACTTAGCTCAGCGAGTATAGAAGCATTTATTTATTCTAGATAACCCATTTCGCGCATCCACTCGTCATTAAACATTTTACCAACATAACGACTTCCATGATCGTGAAACAATACTACTACAACATCTTCTGGTTTAAAATGCTCTTTTAATTGCAAAACACCTTTAATGGCAGAGCCAGCTGAGTTTCCTAAAAACATTCCTTCTTCTTTAGCCAATCTTTGAGTGTAAACGCAAGCATCCTTGTCAGTTACTTTTGTAAATCCATCTATAATATCAAAATCTACGTTTTTAGGTAAGATGTCTTCACCTATTCCTTCAGTAACATAAGGATAAATCTCTTTTTCATCAAAAATCCCTGTTTCATGATACTTTTTAAATACTGAACCATAAGTATCAACTCCCCAGATTTTTATATCAGGATTTTGCTCTTTTAAATATTTACCCACTCCAGAAATTGTGCCGCCAGTACCTACACCTACTACAAAATGCGTTATTTTTCCTTCTGTTTGTTTCCAGATTTCTGGTCCTGTACTCAAATAGTGAGCTTTTGTATTACTTGGATTATCATATTGGTTTACGTACCATGCATTTGGTGTTTCTTCACCTAAACGCTTAGACACAGAATAATAACTACGTGGATCATCTGGTTCTACAGCTGTTGGGCATACAATAACTTCAGCACCTACAGCACGCATAATATCTACCTTTTCTTTAGATTGTTTGTCTGCCATTACAAAAATACATTTGTAACCTTTTATGATGCCAGCCAAAGCTAATCCCATTCCTGTATTTCCAGAAGTTCCTTCTATAATAGTTCCACCAGGTTTTAATCTGCCATCAGCTTCTGCATCTTCAATCATTTGCAAAGCCATTCTGTCTTTTACAGAATTTCCTGGGTTAAATGTTTCGTATTTTGCAAGGACCAAACATGGTAAATCTTCCACTAGTTTGTTTATTTTAACTAAAGGTGTATTACCTATTGTACCTAATATATTTTCTACGTAATCCATAATTTTGTTTTGCGGTGCAAAAATAAGTTAAAAGGGATAAGTAAGAAGTTAAAAAAATGTTTATTCTGTCATTACCTATGAGCTAAGTAACGTGGTAAGTTGCCAAACTCTTATTTCAATTTAAAAGATTGTCTTATCAATCTTTCATACAATGGCGTATCAATCAAACCGGATAGCCTTAACTGGCGAAATCTTAGAAATAATAATAGATGGAATTAATAGCATCAATAAACAAGCGAAAAATGTACCAACGTTTAACAATAAAATGTAATTCCAATTAATATAAACAGGAGCTTCACTAACGTAGTATGTATCTGGATTTAATGGAAATAGCTTAAAATATTTCTGAGCAAACAATAACCCTAAACCAATAATATTCCCCCAAAACAAACCTAGGCCTACCAAATAAGACGCATTATAGAGAAACACTTTTCTAATAGTCCAATTAGAACTGCCCAAAGCTTTTAATATTCCAATCATAGATGTGCGCTCGAGTATTAGAACTAATAAGGCTGTAATCATATTAATTCCGGCAACAATTATCATTATAGCGATAATTCCATAGGTATTATTATCAAAGATTTTAATCCATTCGAAAATAGTATAATACTTTTGCGTGATTGGAGTTGCATTAAGCAATGATGGAATATCTTGATAAACCTGTTTTGTTTTTTCCTCGAGTTCAGAAAAATTCTCAACAAAAACTTCAAAAGTCCCTATTTGATCTGGCTCCCATTTATTCAATCTTTGAATATGTCTTAAATCTACAATACAGAATTTTTCGTCCAATTCTTGAAAACCTGAATTGTAAATACCTACAATTTCAAAATTGATAATTCTTGGTCGTTCTTTTCCAAAAAGTGTTTGAAATTTATTACCAACCTTAAATCTCAATCGGTTTGCTAAATAGCTAGAAATTAAAATCTCTTCGTTTCGTTTTTGAGTGTAATCTGGCAAACGACCTTCAATTAAAAACTCTTTAAAATAATCCCAATTATAATCTGCACCTACCCCTTTTACAACAACTCCTTCAAATTCTTCCTCTGTTCTTATTACAGCAAACTTAGTCGCAATTCCTTGGACATGTTTTATACCTTCAATAGTGGTGAAATTGGGGTAAAATTCCTGATTTAAAGAAATCGGAGCCTGAGATTCGTCCGACGCATTGGTGTCGTAATTTGCAATTTCTATATGCCCATTAAAGGCTACAACTTTATCTCTAATTTTTTGTTGCAAGCCTATACCTGTTGCTATCGCAATAAGCATCACAATAATACCAATAGCAATTGCAGCTATACCAATTTTAATTATTGGTGCCGAAACACTACTTTTATACGCTTTATTACCAATAATGCGTTTAGCTATAAACAACTCAAAATTCAAACTCAGATATGCGTTTTAATATTTTCAAAAATACAGTTTTAATATTTGTCTTGATAACGATTTCTTGTGGTTCTAAAACCAAGAATGATGTATCATCTAATGACGAGATTCTGAAACAAGTTCAGAGTGACAGTACTATTGTTGAAGACAAAACTATTGTTGTTGGAGCAAATAGAACGGAGTTGTATTTACCTTTACTTAAAGGAAAACGTGTCGGCATAATAGCAAATCAAACAAGTGTTATCTTTAAAGAGATAGACACATTCTCCACAAAATCTAGCAAAGAGGAGTCCCATAAGCATTTAGTAGATTCACTTTTATTATTAAAAATTGATGTCAAAAAAGTATTTGCACCAGAACACGGCTTTAGAGGAACTGCAGATGCAGGTGAAGTTGTTAAAGATGGAATTGACACTAAAACTGGCTTACCTATTGTTTCACTTTATGGTAAAAATAAAAAACCGAGCATTGAACAACTAAACGGTATAGATATTATTGTTTTTGATATTCAAGATGTGGGTGCGAGGTTCTATACTTATATTTCTAGTTTGCATTATGTAATGGAAGCATGTGCCGAACAGAATATTCCTATTTTAATTTTAGATCGACCAAATCCAAATGGTCATTATATTGATGGCCCCGTTTTAGAACCAGAACATAAAAGTTTTGTTGGCATGCATCCTGTACCTGTTGTACATGGTATGACTATTAGCGAATATGCACAAATGATTAATGGTGAAAATTGGCTTAAAGATGGGATTAAGTGTGAATTAAAAATTATTCCAATTAAACATTATTCACATCAAAAAGAGTATAATTTAATCATTAAACCATCACCAAATTTACCAAACAACAAGGCTATTAATTTATATCCTAGTTTGTGCTTTTTTGAAGGCACTAATGTTAGTGTTGGTAGAGGTACTAATAAACAATTTCAAATAGTCGGTTCTCCTTTTAGTATCATGCCAGATATAGATATAGAGTTTATACCTATACCAAATGAAGGTGCTAAAAACCCTAAACATGAAGGTAAATTTTGTTATGGCTATAAATTAGACAATTACGAGAAATTAAATACCATAAATTTAAGTTGGCTGATAAAATTTTATAGAGCAAACAAACAGTTTGCACCCAATGAAACATACTTCAAGCCCTTTTTTACCAAATTAGCAGGCACAAAAAAATTACAACAACAAATCGAAGCTGGAATGAATTCAGAAGGAATTAGAAAAAGTTGGCAAAAAGATCTTGTTGCTTTCAAAAAAGTGCGTCAAAACTATCTAATTTATAAATAACCCGTTAATTAGCTCTGGTGCTCCCAACCTTCTGAGATTCTACTGCAACTATTTTTTTTGTTTTAATTTTTAAAGATTTGTCTTTAGGTATATCCTTTAATATTTTAACCACAAACACAATACGTTTAGGTGATTGTACTGCCACTAAAACATGCTTACCTTTAGGTAATTTATTTAAAGGTAGTTTATAAGATGTTGTATCTATATAAAAATCAAAATCTCTCCCATAATCTTTATTAATAGAATACAGATAGTTTATTTTTTTATCACTTTGAAGTATAAGTGTATCCTTAGTTTTATTCAATTTATGAATTAAACCTTTAGCTTGAGTATTTCTATTCTTTTCGAGTTTAGCGTAATGTTCTTGTGCCTGAAGTGTGAAACTTAATAAAAACAAGAGGATTAAGACAAGACAAATACGGATTAAATTTTTCAATACAGCATAGCGTTTTATTAAACATAAGGGTGTTTAAGCTCAACAGTAATTAATTAATCCGAAGTAAACATAAGTAGTTTAGTACTTAAATGTGTGAGAACATCTACCAACTACAAAAATATTAGTGGAAATACCATTTTTTGTTAATAAGTCTGTTAACAACTCTAAAGACCTTGTTTATCGATTTGGTTCTTAATAGAATTGTGGGTCAATTACAAGAAAGGTTAGAAAACTATTCTTTTGCATCAGTAGATAATGTAGGTTTTTCATATTTCTGAAAGGGTTGCTTCAACAAATCCTTAATATTACTATTCTTCTTTTCATCTGGAAATACATCTACTCCATAAATCAAATTTTCACGTTCCATATACATATAAGTTCCGAAGATATGATCCCAAATACTTAAGATATTTCCATAGTTAGAATCTGTATATGGTAGTCTATAATGATGATGTATTTTGTGCATATCTGGAGAAACAATAACATAACTTAGTACCTTATCTAGGCCTTTAGATATTTTAAGATTAGCATGTGTAAACTGCGTAAAAATTAAGGACATCGCTTGGTACATCATCACAAGTGCAATTGGAGTTCCAACAACTAAAATGCCTAATAGTGTAAATGAAAACCTAATAATACTTTCTATAGGATGATGTCTATTTGCTGTGGTCGTATCTACCATATGATCTGTATGATGTACCAAATGCACCATCCAAAGTGGTTTTACCTTATGCTCAACGTAGTGTGCAAAATACGCCCCAAAAAAATCTAAAAGGACAACTCCAATAAGTGCGTATAACCATAATGGCATTTGTGGCAACCAATTTATAATTCCAAAATCATTGGCTTTCGTCCAATCTGCTGCAATCAAAAATATCCATGCTAAACCTAGATTAACTATTATTGTTGTCAGTGTGAAAAATAAATTTGGTATGGCATGTTTCCATTTTTTATAGTCAAATTTAAACAAAGGCATTGCTCCTTCTAATAACCAAAAAAACGTAATTCCACTAACAATAATAATTCCACGATGATGTGGCGGAATAGTTTCAAAATAATTGATAATGGTTTCCAAAAGTCTTAAGAATTAAGATTAATAAATAATTGTGCCTTCTTCAAATTTACTGAAGAAATTTTAGATTTCCATATTTCAGCATTTTCTGTATCTTCTAAAATTATATAAGCTACATAATATAGTAACGCAACAAATGGTTCGTTACTATTTTGTATTGTCTCTGCCTCCATCTTTTTTAATTGCCTAAGCACTTTTTTAGGTCGTTTTATAACTAAATATTCTTGAATTTTTAATAATTGACAACGTTGCTCCAACACCAATTTATCTTCTTCTATGCTAGACTCTATAAACGCTTTAGCTTCATTTAAATAGATATTTGATAAAGCAATAATTGCTGGTCTCAAATCTTTATTGGCATATAGTGAAAAATCTAAATATTTTGAAGCTAAAAAGTATGCCGAATAAAAATTATTCCCTTTCTTATACTCTCTAAATTCTGGTGCAATTAATGCTGTGTTTAGAGAATATCGCTGAATTATTTCTGTAATATTCTCATAATCCTCAGAAAAATCAGATGCATTTAAAATATTTCCATTTACATCTAATATTTTAATAGAATCATCATTAAACTTATCAATATAACTTTGTTTTCGTTTTCCCTTAATCTCTAAATATAAATCTGCATATTGGTTCTCATTTACTATGACTGGCACAAAATGCTCCCAAATCAACGGACTTACTTCTTCATCTTCAAATAAATTTTGAATCATTACCAATCTTCCTTTATCATCATTAACAAATACAGGATATGGATACTTAGTCGTTTCCTCCCAAACCATTAACACCATTTTATTCTGAATTAAAGCCAATTTTTGAGCAACATCTAATGACGTCATCCATGCCTGAGAATGACTTAATTGAACTATAAATAGAATAAGTAATGTTTTAATAATTCGATTTTTCATGCGTTTTTTAATCTTTTATGCATCAATAATTATTCCGAAAACTATCATTATAATTGAATTCTTTTTTTCATCTCTTCAACAATATTATAAGCCGCAGGACAAATAGCCACGTTTTTTAAAGTTAAGTTAGAAATCTGCTGAAATTTATTTCTATCTGTATGCGGAAACTCTCTGCAAGCTTTTGGTCTTACTTCATAAATAGAGCAATAATTATCTGCTCCTAAAAAGGTACATGGTACTGATTGTAATACATAATCATTCTCTTCATCTAAGTGCAAATAAACTTCAATGAATTGCTGTTCCTTCATTTTAAAAAACTTAGCAATGCGTTGAATATCCTTATCAGTAAATAACGGTCCTGTGGTTTTACAACAATTAGCACAATCTAAACAATCTGTGCGCTCAAACTCATCTTCATGTAACTCTTGCATTAGATAATCTAACTGTTTTGGTGGTTTCTTTTTAAGCTTGGTAAAAAAGGTTTTGTTTTCCTTATGCTTATCTTTGGCGAGCTTTGGAAGATTATTGATTTGGTCTTGCATAAAACAAATTTAACTAAAGTTCTCGATACATTCTGATGAAAATATCAGAACACTCGAACTGACGAAAAACTATGAGTAAAGATTTATTCGGAAAAGCATTATTAGATTATCAATCAGGAAATTATTCTGAAGACCTCATTACGTCTACTAACATTTCAGATGACGATGAATTACCTCTCCCCTATTTATTTAGAAGCTATTCTTCAATGCCAAAACTAGAACAGAAAGCTTTACAATTTGCAAAAGGCAAAGTATTAGATGTTGGTTGTGGAGCAGGAAATCATACACTTTGGCTACAAGACAAAGGTCTTAAAGTAAAAGCCATTGACAGCTCTAAAGGAGCAATAGAAGTCTCTAAAAAACGTGGTGTTTTAAATGCTGAACTTAAACCACTCTTAGAAGAAACCTCAACTTTTGACACCATTTTATTATTAATGAATGGCACTGGGATTTTTCAAGAATTAGCTCAGGTTTCTAAATACTTGAAGCATATAAAATCGCTTTTAAACCCTAATGGACAAATCTTAATTGATTCTTCTGACATTTCTTATATGTACCAATATGAAGATGGTGGCATGTGGATAGATGTAAACAGTTGTTATCCTGGAGAACTCGATTATTACATTAGTTATAAAGGTGAACAAGAAGCTCCAATGAAGTGGTTGTACCTCGATTTTGACACTTTAAATACAGCTTGTTTAACAGTTGGATTGAACTGTAAAAAAGTTATGGATGGTGAGCATTTTGATTATTTGGCACAGTTAAAATTATAATACTTTGCAATATCTTGAACATCTTCTTTTTTAAAAGATTTATTTTCTATTTTGTCCCTTAAAGAAATACAGTCCTTAAAATATTTTCCTGCTCTTTTCCTGAAAAATTTCGCTGAAGTATCCCTGTAAAACACTTCAGGTTTTTCATCATTTTTTAAAAGCAGGACCTGATTATGACCACCCATGTAATCATCTTGATTATTATTGCTGCTTACTCCAATAGTAATGTTTGAGGAATTACCTCCATAATTAATTATCACTGTTCGAGCAACTAACTTTAGCTCTCCATCTACCAAAATTTCAACGAAACCTAATCTTGATTTCTTCTTATTTAAAAAAACTGGAACAAATATTTTTGAGCAAGTTTCATTTATCTCTTTTTTATCAACTTTTTTCTTGTATTCAATTATAAATACAATACTGTCTATTTCCTCTGGCTTGTACTTAGATATCTTTTCCTTTTTTCCAATTCTATATTTCAGAATTTCTTTACTTAAATTCATTCCAGATCCCATCATGAGAATTTTTGCTTCACCATTAAGAACTTCACTATTTTTTAAATAAACTTTAGCTTTTGTCCAATCATATTGAGCAAATGAAAAATTTAGACCAAACACAAATAGAAAAAATGCTATACAAATCTTTTTCATAACTAAAATCTATTGAATTTCACCATTAACAACTGTTCTCAACACCTTAATATTAGGAATCTCTTTAACATCAATTGTCATAATATCTTTATCCAAGATGATAAAATCGGCAAACTTACCAACTTCGATACTACCCTTTTCATTTTCTTCAAAATTAGAATAAGCTGCCCAAATCGTCATACCTTTTAAAGTTTCTTCTCTGCTTAATGCATTTTCCATTTGAAAACCACCTCCAGGATATTGCTCTAAATCTTGTCTTGCTACTGCTGCATAAAACGTTAAAAACGGACTCACGCGCTCCACAGGAAAATCAGTTCCTAAAGCTATTTTTCCGTAAGCTTTTAATAAGTCTTTGTATGCATATGCTCCTTTTATGCGTTCTGCACCTACACGATCTTCTGCCCAATACATATCACTCGTTGCATGTGTTGGTTGTATTGATGGCATTACATTTTTATACAAATCAAAATCTTCTAATGATACAATTTGAGCATGTTCTACTCGCCATCGTCTATCTCCTTTCCCTGCCAACACTTTATTATAGGTTTGTAAAACAGCATGATTTGCAGAATCACCAATAGCATGTGTGTTCATTTGGTAATCTGAGTTTGCAATGCGCTCTGCTGATTTATTAAACGTTTCTAAATCCGTAACCAATAACCCTAAATGACCAGGTTTATCTGAATAAGGTTCTCTGAGCATTGCTCCTCTAGAACCCAAAGCACCATCTGCATAAAATTTAAATGAACTTACATTTAATCGGTCTGTTTTGTGTACATCTCTTTTTAAATAATAATCGAGATGTTCTTCTGAAGCTGATATCATTGCATAAACACGCATTTTTAAATCTCCAGATTGTTGAAGGCTATCTATAAGTTCAATAGCATCTTTGTTTAAACCAGCATCATCAACGGTTGTTAATCCTAAATCAAAGCATATTTTTTGTGCAGCTAGTAGAGCTTCAATATTATCATTTCTTGAAGGTTTTGGCCAGTACTTCATCACTAACATCTCAGCATTATCTACTAATACACCTGTGAGTTTTCCATTTTCAACAACGACCTCTCCTCCTTCAATTTTACTATTTAAAGTTACGTTACCTAAATCTAAAGCTGCTTGATTGCATAATATCGCATGTCCATCTACACGTGTCAACACTATTGGTGTATTAGGATATAACTTGTTTAGAAGTTCATTATCAGGAAATATTTTCTCTTCCCAATCATTTTGATCCCAACCTCTACCTTTTATAAAATCTCTATTGTACCTATTCTGAAAATCAGTAACACGCTTCACAACGTCTTCAAAACTTTCTGTACCAACCAAATCGACAGCCTGTTGATTAAAACCTAAACCTAAAAAATGACAATGTGCGTCTATTAATCCTGGAATAATCGCTTTTCCTTCAGCATTTATAGTATCTGCTGCTTTATACTTAGCTTCAATTTCGCTTAGACTTCCTACTGCAATAATCTTTCCGTCTTTTACCGCTAAGGCTTCTGCCTTTGTAAAATCATTATCTACTGTGTAGATATTTGCATTGGCTACAATTAAATCTGCTTGTTCTTTATCCTTTTGGCAAGAGAAGATTGTTATTAGCGTTAAGATGTAGAGTAGTTTTTTCATTTCGGATTTATTATTTTATTTAGATCTCGACTACGCTCGACCTGACAGGATTATCGTAAAAATAAGAAAAGCGTTCCGAATTGGAACGCTTTAAAATATCTCATAAGTATAAAATGAAATCCTGAAATAAATTCAGGATGACATAGTGTATTAAAAATCAAACTGATAGGTTGCACCAGCCAAAGCTTGAATCCCTTGAACAGGAAAATTTAACCAACGTTGATAATCTTGATTTGCAATATTATTCACTTTCGCAAATACTGATAACTGGTCATTGACTTTATATCCTAAATGTGCATTAGCATCAAAATAACTATCTAAAGTAATAGGTGTAGTATCTGGAAATACCAAAGATCCTACTAACAATAATTGATCTTTTCGCTCACCTACATAATACGCACTTGCACCAGCATACCATTTCTCGGAAATCTGGAAATCTAAAAAGACAGAACCTGTAATGTCTGGTAAATTCCAAGCTTCTGTTTGTGTGTCTGTACTATAATTAAAATACTCGCCTTTAATTCCTAAAGTAAAATTTCTATTAATATCAATATTTAATTCACCTGCAACCGAAAAGGTAGTTACATCATCATAAACCACACCAAATGAATTACCATATTGATAGTTCTCTGTAGCAGAAGTTTGTGCATCATTTGCTTTATATAACGCTTTACCTTCTTCTGAGTAATAATTTCCTTTAATGTTGTAACTCACATTATTAGAAAGCTTTCCCTTTAAACCTAAAAACCCTCTATAGCGTTGATCTGTTGGCCCAACAAATAAAGTTGGAGACACAAATGGATTTTCATTAGCAAAATCGTAATATGAATTTTGAATTAAATCTCCTTTAATTCCACCATAGGCTATAAGAATTTCATCAACCAAGCGATACGACGCCTCTATATTTGGGTAAATAAAGAATCTATTATCACTCAATTCTGTATCGTTAAGATATACTAACTTTAAACCTAAGTCTACTGTAAGATCATCTTGTTTTAGTTGATAAGATGGTGCTAATCCAAAAATCACATTACCATACTTAAGTTCGCTATTACCATTAAAATCTTTATCAAAACTACCACCAATGTAATCTATATAAAATTCAGTAGTAATTTCTTGGTCTTGCACTGGCACATCAAAACTTGTCTTTGCTATAAATCTGTTTTCGCCAGAATCTTGGTTATCGCCAAATCGTCTAAAAAGTACACTTCCATCTTTTATTATGGCATCCTCAAATTTTAGTTTTCCACCTATATTAAAACTATTGAAAGAATGTCCTGGATCAATCATATCTGCTTCGGCTTGTCCAAAGAAATTTTGAGATAAACCATACCAATTGTATGTCTGCAAATCGAAACCTCCACCTATCTTCCAAGAGAAATCTCTTAACTTCTGAGAATAGTGTGCATTTAAGCTCGTTTTGGTAAAATCATCATCTAGCAATAAACCATCAATACCTCCTGCAGACGAATGGTGACTAAAATAACCACCAACATTTTCTGTATTACTTAGTTCATGATTTAAATAGACCTCTCCTAAAATCGTCGTATAAGTCCCAAAACCTAATGATGCATAGTTGTCATACAATTTAACCGCTTTAGCTTTATCTACTTTCGCAGCTTTTCCTTTTGCAGGTGTAAATGTAGATGCCACAGGAATAGAAAAAATATTATACTTCACTGCCTTTTTCTTTACCGCATTTGAATCCGTTAACTTCGGAGTATCCTTAATTTTAAAGGCATCAGAAATTGTAGGTGTGTATGGTTTTACCACATTTACAACTTGGTCATCAATAGTATCTTTTGTGCGTTCTTGCGCATCGATAAATGTGACACTACTTGATATGGCGATTATAAAAATTAAAAACTTGATTTTCATATTTAATATTTTGATTAAAAATATTTGACGATTCATTAGATTCCTGTCTTCAAAGGAATTTTAGTTATCGTCTGTTTCGATTGATGAATTTGTTTTTGCTTCTTCGGCTTTTATTTTATTTAACTCTGTTGTTGCTTCTTGCACCACATCATCAAAATCTGGGAAATTAGAAATCACACTTTCTAAAATGTATGTTGCTTGAAACGCATCTCCTAAAGCATAAAAATTCTTAGCCATTACCACTAAACCTTTGGCGCTATAGTATTTATAACTACTATAATCTTTAGCTAGTTTTTGAATGGTTGTATTTGAAGCTTCGTACTTTCCTTCTTTATTTTTGAAATAACCATTGTAGAATAAGGCTTCAGCAGCAACACTTCCTGTTGCTATTTTCTCAACATCAGCATAAGCATCTTTGGCTTTAGCTTCATTACCTGTTTTAATTGCAGAACGCGCTATGATAATTTTAGCATCGCTCTTTACTTTGTTATCTAAGTTAGAATTGGTCAATACCTTCTCTGCATAGGTTTCAGCTGAAGTAAAATCTTCAGTTTGATAATACGCATTCATTAAATTAGACTGCGCATACAATACATTTTGAGGATAATCAGCTTCTTCTTCTAAAGTCTTTAACACAAGTATTGCCCTAGACCAATCAGAATTAGTTAGATAAATTTCACACAACTTCACTGTTGCCTGTTCTGTATATTCGCTTTTTGAAGCCTCTACCACATATTTATAATGTGGTTGCGCATTATCAAACAAGTCCTTTTTATAATATAACTGCGCTAAGTAGAAATGTGATTTTAAAGCATGAATACCACTTGGAAATTGATTCAAATATTTATTAAACTGTCTAATCGCTTTATCTGTATCATTATCTAAATACGGTTTTTCTGCTGCTAAATACATCGTATTATCTAATTCTACATCAGTGACCTCAACATAATCTAGTGTCCTAACCCAATCCGCATAATCATCAACACGACCTAAATCGATATAAATTAAACGTGCAGTAGAAACTGCCTGAACTGCCTCACCAGAACCAGGAAAATCTTTGGCTACTTTTTTGAACTTACTAAGCGCACGTTCATTATCATTTCCGTTGTAGTAAACCAATCCTTGACGCAATAATGCTTTAGATGTAAATGCACTTCTTCTATATTCAGAATTTAATCTGTCGTACATCTGCATAGCTTTGTCAGTATCATTAGACTTTACATAAGAATTTGCTAACGCGTACATCGCATCATCGCGCAATGCTGATTTAGGATAACCTTCAATAAAGGTTTTTAATTCTGAAATCTTAACAGAACTCTTTCCTAAATACCCTTGACTCATTGCTTTTTGAAATGCCGCATAATCAGTTTCGATCTCATTAATTTGAATCGCTTTATTGTATGCTGTTATAGCGTTTTGATATTTACTAGACACAAAATAACCATCTGCTAATCTTAAGTAAGCATCATTTCGACGTAATCTGTCACTCGCATTTTTGTCTATAAATTTCTGAAAATAGTTTGAAGCATTTGTATAATCTTTCAACTTAAAATAAGTATAAGCTAAGTTGTAATTTAAATTTTCGTTTTCTGGTAAACTTGAAGCTTCTGCTAATCCATTAAATTGCTTAAATCCAATTAATGCATCATTGTAATTTGTTAAGTTATATTCGGTTTCTGCTTTCCAAAATGTGCCTTTCGCTACAAAAACAGGATCTCTAGGTTCTTTTAACGAGCTATTAAATAAATCTAATGCTTCGTTATATTTTATTTCATTATAAAGTTCAATTCCTCTAAAAAACGCTACTTTTTGATAAGCTACTTTATTTTCGAAACTGTTCTTTCCTTTTAAAAGTTCTAAAGCTTCTTTATAGTTTTTAGATGTTATGTAAGAGTCAATCAATAAAGTTTCAATTTCTTCCTTGTAGTTTGTTTCTGGATATTTATCTAAATAACCAGCCAATACTTGTGGCACTGATTGATAAGGATTACCAATCTCATAACTAATCTTAGCATAGTTTAACCATGCGTCTTCTTGAATTTTAGCATCATAATCCATTTCTGATGCATTTCTAAACGCATTTAAAGCTTCTTGTTTCTTGTCTAAATTAATATAACTTTCACCTAAATGGTAGTAAGCATTTTGAGCCACAGAATTATTACCATCGATAATTTTATTAAATTCTGAAATCGCAGCTTCAAAATCATTTTGCTTATAATAGGCATAACCTAATTGGTAGTAATCTGTGTTATTCCATTTTCGCTGTTTACCCTTATAATCTTTTAAATAAGGTATAGCTTCAGTGTATTTCTGAAGATTAAAATAGCTCTCACCAATGATTTTAGATAATTCAGATTTGTCATTAGCATTACTTTTTGGTAATTGCTCTTCTGCTAATTCAATGGCCTTTTCAAACTTTCCTAATTTGAAATTTAAATCTGCCTGATAATAAGATAACTTCTCTTTATACTTTTCGTTATCACTAACTTGATCAAAGTACTCATTAGCTGTATCATAATCGTCACCTTCATAAGCCATGTAACCAATGTAGTATTTGGCTTGCGAGCCATATTCCTTAGAATTTACAACACGATTTAGATACTTAGTAGCTTGCTTCTTACTCCTAGTTGAATACAATGCATAGCCATAATTAAAATTGAATTTATCTTTTTCTGAACGTGCAATACTAACCTCATCTACTTTCTGATACCATTTGCGTGCATATGAATATTTTGAATTTTCGAAATAATAGTCAGCAACATCTAAAAAAGCTGTATTTCGCTTTGTACTTGTAGGATATTCTTCAACAAATTCAGCAATTAAATCGTCTGCATTGTTTTGATTTAATCGTACAGCACAATTTGCAATGTAATATGCACAATCTGACTTTATAGTAACATCATCTGTGGTATATTTAATATCGTCAAACAAAGACTGTGCAGCCTTGTATTGCTTATTATTATATAAGGTTAATGCTTTCTGATAGTCTTGTAAATCACTCGTATAAACCGCTGATTTCTGAGCAATACCAAGAAATGAAAAGGTAAGAAAAACGATGATTAATTGTTTTTTTGAAAATAGCATTAGCTTCGTTTTTTGATTATTATTTATTGATGCCGTAAATATAATTTAATACAAAACCTATAACGGTAGAAATTCTGTATAATTATAAACCGACTTATTAAATGTTAAAATAGCCATCCAAAAAGACGTCCAAAGAACGTTTTCCGTTTTGCTTTCTTGGTAAACTCTATTCTATAAACTCCAAAATTATCAGCGGATTTGATTGCAACAGTATTATGCAATGGCATTTCAATTTGCTTCAAACCCATTGGAAATTCAATTTTTAAATCCCTAGAAACTTTACCAAATTTAATAACCATACTTCTGTTTTCTGCATCATATATGTTATAGGTCATTCCTTCTTCAATATTATAGTTGCCAAAATCTATAGTAACATCACTTCCACTTTTACTTAAGAGTGCAATATTAAAATGATTAGAGTTTGTCTTTAACTGCTGTACTTTTAAAATTGGCTCAATTTCAAAATCCTTGAGTTGACTTAACTGACTATTCTGCTCAATATTAAATTCTTTTTGCCACTGATTAATCTTATAATCTCTTTGCTTATTCACCCTAAACCCATTGAGTGGTCTTGTGAAATATAAATTATTATCCATATCTAATTTGCGCAGTTGTAATGCAGATAAGACCGAAGGATTAAAATGAACATAACCAGCATAAGTCATATTATTTTTAAAGACAATAGACTTTGCTTGCGAAATGTTTAAGGCATTATTTTTTCCAATAATAACATTATTGAGTACTGAGATATCTTCTACAGGAGACTTGCTAGAATAACCTAAGGTTAAAGAAGAACCGTAGCCATAATTCTTCCTATCTGTAAAGTCAACATTATGATATAGAATATTATTATGTAACTTAATTTTTTTAGCTACATTAATACCATCTGCATCTTTTGATGCAATTATTATATTATCTACATGTTTACCAGAAGGCACACCATTGTTAAAGATTATATTATCAATAAGTGTTATGTTTTTTACAAACTCATATTTAGAGCCAGAAGTCGCTGACCACACTTCGATACCCTTGTAATAATTATTAAAAATGATATTATTACGAATGAGTCTAATCTTTTCACTTTGATTCTGAATATAAATTCCAACACCATGACCACGCGAGCCTTTATATCCATTATTATAAATAATGCAATCTTCAACTACAGTTCCTCCAGCTGCTTTCCATGATCCAATACCTGAACCAGGAATATTATGAATGATTAAGTTTTGAAATTTACAATCTTCACCTTTACGATGATTTATACCTACTGAAGGTACAAAATCTGCTTCTCCTTTTACTCTAGAAAAATCTCCTAAATAAGTGATTTCAAAATTTTTATAAATCACATTTCCTCCATTAACTTCTATAACATAGCCTCCTTTGCTTCCTTTATTACCATTGAGAATTACCTTATCGTTTTTATAAGCCGAAACCGTAATGTATGTATTAGGAATAGTAGATTGAAGAACACTTCTATAGCGACCTGTATAAATACCTTCATGGATCCAAATAATATCACCACCGTTTACACGTTCTGAAGATTGAGATAGTGCAGTTTGTAAATCCCACGGTTTATTTAAACTTCCGTCACCAGTTTTTGAACCTTGAGTAATATTTCCATCAACTGGAAAGACATGAAATTCGTTTTGAGCAAACGAAATTACTGTAGATAACAGGATTAATAAGCTGATAAAATATTTCATGTGTTTGTATTTATTGCTTTTCTGTCGTCACATGCTGTTCGTAATTAATCATTATGTTGGTGATAATATTTCGAACATGCTCGTTTCATATATGTAATATTCCAATTACTATGCCAATGTTAAACCTAGATTATATATTAGAGTTTGGGATTTGAAATTTTAAACAATACATTTACACATACCAAAATTACAATTAAAAAATATGTCCGAAACGGTTTTACAACTTAAAGATGCTACGATTTACCAAGGTGAAAGCATGGTACTTTCTCACGTGAATTTTGAAATGCAAAAAGGTGACTTTGTATATCTTATAGGCAAAACAGGAAGTGGAAAAAGTAGTTTTATGAAAACGCTTTATGGTGATTTAGAGTTAACAGAAGGTGAAGGTTCTATTGTTGATTTTAACCTAAGAACCATGAAAGAAAAAGACATTCCATTTTTAAGACGAAAGTTGGGTATTGTATTTCAAGATTTTAAATTATTACCAGACCGAACTATAAATGGCAATTTAGAATTTGTACTTAAAGCTACTGGCTGGAAAGAAAAAGAAAAAATCCAAAAACGTATTGAAACCGTTTTAGATAAAGTTGCTATGAAAACTAAAGGCTTTAAATATCCTCACGAATTATCTGGTGGAGAACAACAACGTATTGCCATCGCTAGAGCTTTATTAAATGATCCTGAATTGATTTTAGCAGATGAACCTACAGGTAATTTAGATCCACAAACTAGTATTGAAGTTATGGAAGTACTCCAAGACATTAATAAAAATGGAAATACCATTTTAATGGCTACACACGACTATGCTTTACTTTTAAAATACCCAAGTAAAACCTTAAAGTGCGACGAAAACAAAGTGTTTGAGGTTGTGCAGAGAAAGAATTAAAATCTTTTTTACTCTAAAACCAGAGAATGACTGTAATCTGCATAGGCTACTTTGATAAATTTTCAAGATACTTTCTCGATATAGAAAGGCATTTAAAAAACAATCATGATGTTTCTATAAACTTCAAAATTTACAGTATTCACTTTAGTGGCTTTTTATATACACTTATCAGACTAAAACCTAGCAGTTGGATATCATTTAAAGCATGGTGTTTGGCATATATAAAACGGAAATATTACTTGGAAATTATTTCACAATCTAACACTTACAAAGGATTAGTCTATGAAGATTATCTCTCTTTCCATAAGGGTTTAAACAAAAACATCAATCAAAACAAATTACGCCTACAAGCACTTGCATACATTGATTTATTCGACAAAGCATACCGCTCAAATCGACCCGATTATTTATTGGCGATTGGTGATTCTAGATTATGTATTGAAATTTCAGTTGCTCTTGCAAAGCTCAAAAAAATTAAGATTTATTATATTGAGCAAGGGCCTTTTAACACCACTTTTTTTGACGACAAAGGCGTTAATGCAAATTTGAGTTTTCGAGATCGTATCGACACCATTAAAAATCTAAATGAAAAAAGTAATGCCAAAACGGAAATAGATACCGATTCTAAAAAATATAATCGTTCACTAATCTATCGTGGATTTGATATGCTATTAATGAAGCTCTTTCAACAAACAGCACTATATCCTCCAGATATTAAATATACAGATGTTAATTCTTATAGAAAGTATCGTAATTTTGATTTAAACAAATTAAGCACTCCAAAAAAAGATAAAACATTTTTACTTATACTACAGGTGCCACAAGATGTTAACATGATTAATCATAGTACTATCTTTAATTCGCACTTTGAAATTTTAAAGAGTGTACATTCTAACTTACCAAAAGGTGCAAAAGTCATAGTTAGAGAACACCCTTTATACATTAACAAATATGAAAATGAGTTATATGATTATATCTCAAAACACAATATTATAATTGATAATTTAACACCTCTTACAAACGCAATTGATATGGCAGATGTAGTTGTTGTAAATAATTCTACTGTAGGTATTCAGTCTATTTTTAGGTACAAAACAGTAGTTGTTGTAGGCAATGCATTTTATGACAACGAAAAGATTTGCTTAAAATTAACTCATAAAGATCAAATAAAAACCATATTAAAACAAGCTTTGACACATCAAACAAATACTACAGAAATTGATAGTTTTAAAAATGTGTTATTCAGTACAGTTTTGTTAAATGGTTCCATTACAGATAAAGACTTAAAATCATCCAAACATATTGCCAACCATTTATTAGCCGATTATTAACATGCCTTTTTTCTCTGTCATAATTCCATTATATAATAAAGCAGATTATATTTCTGACTGCATAAAAAGTGTACTAAATCAAACTTTTGAAGATTATGAAATAGTCATTGTAAATGATGGCTCAACAGATATGAGTGTTTCAATTGTTGAAACCTTTACATCAGATAAAATAAAATTGTTTCATCAAAAAAATTTAGGTGTCAGTATAGCTAGAAACAATGGAGCATCTTTTACAAAAGGAACGTACATAGCTTTTTTAGATGCAGATGATTTGTGGAAACCTAATCATTTAATGTGTATTAAAGCGAGTATTGACTTTCTTCCATCTGCAGGCCTCTATGCCAATAACTATTCTATTAAATACAGCACTTCTTACACATTACCTGCAAAATTAGACATTGAAATATTTCAGTCTAAACCTATAGTGGTAAACAACTTCTTTAAAGCTAGTTTGAATGACACTTTAGTATGGACATCAGCTACTTCAATAAAGAAAGATAAGTTTTTTGACTATGGCATGTTTAATATCAATTATTCTACTGGTGAAGATTTAGATTTATGGATTAGAATAGCTCTAAAAGAACAAATTGTCTTTAATCCTGAGTTAACAATGATTTACGACAAATCTATAGAAGGAAGTCTTGGCAAAAATGAAGATAATAATGTTAGATATATTCTATTTAATTCATTTACAGAATATGAAGATGACAATATATATCTCAAGAAATACTTAGATCTTAAACGTTATGGTTTGGCCTTGAGAACTAAAATTAATGGTGAATCCAATATTCATAAAAACACCTTAAAAACTATAGATTTTAATAACTTAAATTTTAAACAGAAATTCTTATTAAAAACGCCAACTTTTTTACTACAATCTCTTAATAAAATAAG
>NZ_JADGDZ010000005.1:35890-55127 GCF_016744625.1 Winogradskyella sp. | reverse complement strand
ATATATTATTAAGAATAAGCTATACCTGATGCTTTTTAAAGACTAAAAAATCATCATAATCTCTGATGTAATCTGATTCATCGTATTCTGAAGACGCTAGTACTAAGCACACACAACCAGAAGAAAAATTATCAATTTCGCGCCATATACCTGGTACAATTAACAACCCTTTATGTGGTTTATTTGAATTAATTGTTTTTTTGTTTTCGCCATCCTTAATATGCACATCAAAACTACCTGAGAGAGGAATTATTAATTGGTGTAATTTTTTATGCGCATGTCCACCTCTAAAAGCATCTGAAGGCACATCATATAAGTAATAAACTCGCTTAATTTCAAAAGGAATAATATCACCTTCAATCACAGCCAGAAGTCCACGCTCATCGTGTACTCGTGGAATTTCAATTACAGATACATCTTCAATCTTTGTTCTCATTTTAGGCTTCAATTAAGTCTTCCCACTGCTTAGCAATGTTTTCAACTGCAAAAGACGTTACACTCTGCTTTGCATTAGCTTTACAGCTAAGATATAATTTTTCGTCATCAACAAAACGATTTAGCGCTTTTGCTAATACATCAGGATTATGATTCTTTACCAATAAACCATTGCGCTCATTAACTATTACTCCATCCTGATAATTTTGATATTCTACACTTATAACAGGAATTCCACAAGCCAATGATTCTAAAACTGTCATCGGAAAACCTTCAAATCTACTCGATAAGACTGTAAATTTAGACGCATTAATAAAAGCAAATGGATTTATTGAAAACGGAATAACTTCTATCATAGTACCCATCTTTAAATTAGCAATTTTTTCTTTTATTACTTCTTTATCTTTACCATTACCCATTAAAATTAGTTTTATGCTTTTTTGTGGTAGATCTGATTTTTGATACGCATCAACTAACAAGGATATATTTTTCTGTTCTTCTTCGAATCTACCATACCAAAAAACAAAAGGTAATGATTGAGAAATTGATTCGTTTTTCAATCCATTGATATAATCAAAATCTATGGGATTATACAATGTTGAAAGATTATTAAAATTATAAGTTCTTTTCACTAATTTCTCAATACCTTCTGAAACAGACACAATTCTTTTAGCACGTTTATATAGTAAATTAGTTAACCACCTAAAAGGGGGGAAATATAAATCAATAGTGTAATTATGAACCATATATACCACTTTCTTTGGATACACAAATCCTGAAATAATATATTCTGAAAACGGTTTAGACCTTACGCGATGATCAATAACTATGTCTATTTTATTCGATTTTAAATATTTTTTAAATTGTTTTAAGCGCTGAAAACGTCCTAGAAATGTATCATTCTGTTCTTTAATTTCGCCTAAATTTAACAACTCGCCTCTAAATGGGTATTGAATACTATTAAGAATAGTAACTATAAAAACCTCGTAACCTAAATCGCTTAAAAAAACAGATTGCATAGCAGCCACTCTATCAGCTCCACCCTCACTTAGTGAACGAGACACAATACAGATTCTTTTTTTATGTTTACTTTGCATATCCATTAACGGTATGTAAATATATTAAATGAAAGTCTTACTTTTTGGTGAATTTAACAGAACCCATTGGAATATAAAAAAAGGACTCGAGACTTTAGGCCATAAAGTCATTGTTGTGAGTACTACAGATGGGTTTAAAAAAGTAGATGTTGATATAGAATTAAAAAACAACTACAGTACATTTCTTTTAAAAAAAATCAGAATACTTGTTTATAAAATAACTGGTATAGATTTAACGGCTAAGTCCATAAAAAAACAATTAATCTCAAAAAAAACTGAGCTTAAAAGCTTTGATATCGTTCAATTTATTAATGAAGCTCCTTTTGATTTTAATCGTGCAGATCAAGAAGATATTTTTAAATGGATTAGCATGCTTAACACTAAAGTTTATTTGCTATCCACAGGATTAGATTATCCTAGTGTATCTTATGCTTTTGACAAGAAATTTAGATATTCTATCCTAACTCCATTTTTTGAGAAGAAGGGCTCTAAACAAGACTTCTCACCAGCCCTAAGTTATTTAACACCAGAACATTTAAAACTGCATAAGCGTATTTTTAAAACCATTGAAGGTGTGATTTCTAATGATTTAGATTATCATATTCCGTTACAAGATCATCCTAAGTATTTAGGCATGATTCCACATGCTATTGATTTAAGTGAGCTTATTTATAAAGCTCCAAAAATTGAAGATAAGGTTATAATTTTTCATGGCATTAATACTTACAACTATTACAAAAAAGGAAATGATCTTTTTGAAGCTGCATTAGATATTATCTCTCAAAAATATTCAGATAGAGTAGAAATTATAGTTGCCAAAAACTTGCCATACAAAGATTACATCACAAGTTTTGACAAAGCACATATATTGTTAGATCAAGTCTATGCATACGACCAAGGTTTTAATGCTTTAGAAGCCATGGCAAAAGGCAAGGTTGTGTTTACGGGAGCAGAAAAAGAATGGGAAGGTTACTATAACGTAGAAGAAGATACAATCGTCATTAATGCTTTACCTAATGCAGAAGCTATCGCCTTAAAATTAGAATCGTTGATTAAAAACCCAGAGAAGTTAATAAAAATTTCAAAAAATGCTCGTGAGTTTGTAGAAATACACCATGACCATATCAACTGCTCCAAGCAATATCTAGAAAAATGGTCTTAACTTTTTACTTTAGGGAATCGCAATTCTAAAGATACTCTAGTAACATCTTCGTTCTGGTTTACTGCTGCTCCATGTATTAAAAATGGCGTAAATAATAAAGCCTCACCTTCTTTTGGATTTGGTCTGATCATTTGTATTGGTCCAGCTTTGGTTTCTAAAATACAAGGCACATAATACACATTTCCATTTATTTTAGCCCCTTTACTCTCTGTTCTTAAGATCTCATTTTCTGGTAACAAATGGCTTTCTGGCAACACTGGTAAAGATGATTTTTCGTTACAACCTTCAATAGGTAACCACACATTTACAATATCTTCCCAATAACTTAAATAACCATCTCTATGAGGCGGATTAATATCTAGTGAATTTGGTCTACTAATTCTAATCTGAATATGTGATTTCTGAAGTTCTTCTACCCAAGATGTTAATTCATAACCTAAAATATCACCAAAACGTTTGGCAAGCAAATCAATATCGAAATCAAAATCTGAAACTTCTAAATTTCGAGTAATATTAATGACATTATTATGAAGCTCTTTGGTCGTAACAAATTTGTGATAATCCTTTAATTTAAAAGTTGAAACATCTGTATCTACACCATTTTCTATTAGAGCATCAATGATAATTGTTCTTATTGAATTTTGAAGCCTAAAAAATTCATCACCTTCAAATGCTTTAACCACGTTAAAACCTTCAGTTTCCCAATCCATTTTTGAAAGTACATTATCCTTATTTACATATAAAAGTTCTGGCTTTCCCCAAAAAAAATCACCCTCAACTTTAAATTGAAAAGGTTGATTGTCTATATATAAACTACAGATCTTATGCATCGATTTGATTTTTATCTTGCTTACTAAAATACATCCAAATAGCTATTGCAACAATGATAAAATAAATTATGTATCTCACAAAATGGGCGATAACCACTCCTTCTGTTCCATATGTTTTTATAAATACAGTAGAAAGCCCATAGAATAATGCAAGAGAAATTAATTCAGTTATCACAAAACTCTTCACCATTCGTTTTGCTAAAAACTGATATGATAAAACCAGAGCACACAAACGAATAAAATCCCCTAATAGTTGCCATTTAAAAAGTGGCTCCATACCTTCAAAATCTGGATAAATCATCTGAATAATTAGTGTCCTAAGAAAGTAAACTAATAACATTCCTAAAGCGAAGACAGGTAGAATGGATTTGTAAATATGAAATACTTCTTTTTTAAATTCGGTTTTATTGTTAATACCAGCAAATTTTGGTAGAACATATAACGTAAACAATCCTGTTGCAAACACCATATAATTTTTAGATATAAAGGTTATTGCAGTCCAATAACCAGCTTCATTAATATTAATCTCATCAGAAACTAATGTTCTTACATCTAACTCTATATAATTAATTAAGAAAGAAGACACAAAAGACATTAATGTAAATGCAAGTAACTGATTTTTATAACTAAAACTCAGCTTGAAAGTATCCCTTTTTATGTGCCTTTTCAAGGTTTTTCCAAAGATAAATCCTAAAACTATTAGCTGAATTATTGGAGCAATAACTATTGCTATAATAACACCTTTTAAGTCATAATTATAGAGGCCAAAAACAAGAACAACTGTTACCAAAAGGTAACCAATAAGCTCAATTTTAGCGTATTTTTTATAATCAGACAAACCACTTATTATTCCACTTATCAATCTACCAAATGCAATAAACGGAACAATAGCAGCTAGTAATTGAAATACATATTTAAAATCATTAGAATTAAAAACATAAACAGAGAAATAATCGGCCCCAAAAAATAGAACAGCAGCAGAAACCAATGATCCAATTATTAAAAATAGGGTTGCTGTTGAAAATACTTTTGATAACTCTGAGTGATTTCCTTTTAACTCAGCTACATATTTTACAACTCCACTAAAAGTACCAAGTGTAGATGTACTAGTAAGCATTCCTATTATATTACGAACCTGACCAATACTAGCAATACCAGCCTCACCAACTGTTACTGCGAGTAAACGCTGAACAAATACAGAAACAATTAACCTTATTGTAATAACAACAGCATTAAGCGAAGTAATCTTAAGCACTACGTTATTACTTATAAATTTTGGAAGTTTCACAATTATATCTTTAATACTCGTCCATGTTTTCTTCAGTAAGAACACCAAATAAGGAACTTCCAAAAAGTAACAATATTATTCCGAAGTACATAACATAACTTAAACAATGTCCCATTACAGCTCCTCTAAGACCAAAAACATCAATAAGATAAATACTAGAGAAGTACATAATAACAAATAAGAATACCTCTAAAATAATGAAGTGAGCAAACATCTTTTTTGCTAAAAACTGGTAGGCAATAACCATTGATAGTACACGCATAAAATCACCTAAAATTTGATAGCCAAACAAATCTTCAACAGGTCTAAAGTCTTCAGTAAACAGTAAATTAATTAACAAAGACCTACTGAAATAAATAATAATCAATATCACAGCGAATATTGGTATTACCGTTTTATAAAAACTAAACACTTCTTTTCTAAACGTTTTACGTGAATTGATTTCTGCAAAACGCGGCAAAATATAAAGCGTCATTAAAGAATTGATGAACATTAAATAGTAATCTGAAACACGTGTCATCGCTGTCCAATAACCAGCTTCTTTAATTCCTATTTCTGCAATAAGATAATTTCTTATAATAATCATTACAATAGGCAAAGCAATCGCAGATACCAAAGCCATAATCATGTAAGGACTTAGTTTATTTAATATTGAAAAACTTACCTCCGTAATCTTAAGGGACGCCATTAAATTCTGTCTAAACGCAATACCAACAATGGTAATTAATAAGTTAAGTGCAGGTGTTATAACTACTGCAATTAAAGCACCATCTATATTTTCTTGCCATATTAAAAGTAAGGTTACTAAAAGCCCTAAAATCTGACTTATAATATTTATTATAATTAAGATTTTATATTTAGAAAACCCGTTCATTATAGAAAAGACAAACATATTTAAGGCGTAGAATGGCAAGACTAACGCTAACGTCTCAATAACATAGGTGTAATTGTAGTTCGTAGAAAAAATTAAATTATTAATAAACTCTGCATTGTAATAGCATATAAAAGCCAAAAGAACAGACGAGAAAAATCCGAAGTAAAAAACTGTTGACAAGGTTTTGGTTAGTTCAGCAACATTAGTTTTACATCTACTAATAGTTTTTACTACGCCTTTGTACAAACCAGAGATAGAAATAGATTGTATAACACTTAGAAAGTTTCTTAGATTGCCAATCAGTGCCATCCCTTGTGGACCAATATGTACAGCAATGAATTTAGATATTAAAATCCCAGCAATAATTTTAACACTTATATTAGCCGTATTTAAGCTTGCTGCCTTTACAAGAACTTCATTATTTATATAATTAAAAAGCTTCTTCAATTAGTAGGTATTTAAAACGTCTATAACAGTTTGCACTTCTTTATCTGTCATTACAGGACTGATTGGCAAACTTATAATTCTTTTATGAATCTTTTCCGTTAGTGGCAATTTTAAATAAGAAAATTCTGATAGTGCCTTTTGTTGATGTGGCGGAATAGGATAATGAATTAAAGATTGAATAGTATTCTTGTTTAAGAATTGCACAAAATTATCTCGATTATCTACCTCGACAACGAATGCGTAAAACACATGATTATCAGAACCATTATAAAACGGCAATCTTATTTTAGAATTTTTAATCCCATCTAAATATTGATTCGCAATAGTTCTTCGCCTTTGATTATCTTCATCTAAGGACTTTAATTTTACACTCAAAAATGCAGCTTGCATATCATCTAATCGACTATTATAGCCAACAACTTCATTTTGATATTTCTTTTCGCTACCATAATTACGCAACAATCTTACAACTTTGTTCAAGTCAGAATCATTAGTAGTAATTGCGCCTCCATCTCCAAGTGCACCTAAATTTTTACTTGGATAAAAACTAAAAGCGGCAGCATGCGAAATATTTCCTGCTCTACCAATATCACTAGAAGCACCATGTGCTTGTGCTGCATCTTCAATTAAAAGTAAATTATATTCCTCTGTAAGTTGATTTAAGTCCTTAACATCTGCTAATTGTCCATATAAATGAACCATTACAACAGCCTTAACATCATCTTGAAGGTGCTCTTTAACAGTATCAGCAGACAAATTGTAAGTTTCTGGGTTAGGCTCTACCAAAACCGGAACTAATTCTGCATGCAAAACAGACAAAATCGTTGCAATAAATGTATTTGCAGGCACAATGACTTTATCTCCTTTTTTCAGTTTTCCGAGTTGAATATAACCTCTAAGAATAAGTGTTAATGCATCTAATCCGTTTGCTGTACCAACACAATGTTTAGTATCGCAGTAATCTGCAAACTCACTTTCGAACTTTGAAACATTTTCGCCTAAAATGAAATGCGAATCGTCTAAAGCTTTACTAAATGCGCTCTGAAATTCATTACGAAACCGTTGATTGATTTTATATAGATCTAAAAAGGTAATCATAGCATTACATCCTCCAATAATTTATAGTTCTCAGTTTCAATTTTATAAAATCCTTGCGGTATGGATCTTGCTCCAAAACCTTCTTTCCAAAACAACAACCCTTCATTTATCTGTTGACCAGCATTAATATTAGAAGTTCCAAAATCGAAATACGGTTTGTTTTTAAATACAGTTTCAATAAGATGATGATGTAAAAAGTCTAAACTTCCTAATTCATTTTTATCTGCATTACCAGAAATATATTGACAATGTGCAACTTGTTCTGTTTCAAAAATGGTCGTTCCACCAACAATCTTATCATTACATAAAACATTAAATTGTCTAATATTTTTTTTAAATTGAGACTTTAAAAGTGTTATTTCTTCTAAGTTATGTATGGGCTTTACACCATGTTTGGATGTTAGGTTAGGAATTAAGATGTCTTTCCAAAATAAATCAAAGCTTTCAGACTCTTCAACTCTAAGGTTAGATTTAGCACCTCTTTTAAAACCTTCTTTTCTACTATTAGAGTACGACTTATGACTCATATCTATAACAGAATGCAAATCGGTTCTTAACAATTGTGCATTAGTCTTAAACAACATATATGCCAATGGATTGTTAGTTGGATTATGTAAATAGATACTTGGAAGTTCCTTTAATGTGATACTTATTATACTAGCTTCGTTTAAAAATTTAAGAATAGCTTTAAAGCTATTTATAGCTTCTATCGTTTTTAAATTTTTACTATGAATTAACCCACCATAAGTTAAACCTTGGTGAGAATGCAATATGTTTTCAATGGTATTAGCTGGTAATAACGCAATGAGTCTATCTTTTTTATAAACCATCAAAGAGAAATCCTGAAATCTATCGCTATGATAATCCATAAAACCGCGTTGAAACAAAAAAGTGTCTTGGTTACTTTTTGAGGCAAAACTGTTCCAGGCATTCTTATCTGAAGACTTGTATGTTTTGACTATAAACTGTTGCATTATGCTAAAATATGAGATTTATTTTACTCTGCTATACATCTTACGACTATATAGTGTTTTCAGCTTAGTGTTTTGTAAAATACTTTATCAGCAATTTTCATTAAAGCTTTATCTCCAACTGTATCCCCATAAACTGTAAGGTGCCAATCTTTGATATTAGGATATTTCTGCAATAATCGATTTACTTTTTCTTCCTTATTACAATTTAGGGAACTGAATCTACCAGTTAAATTATCTCTACTATCTATTTCTACTTGCGTTGCTAGGACAGTTTTTATACCATTTGCAGTTGCCCAAGGTTGTATCCAATTTTCAATTGAAGCACTAACAATAAGAACTTTACTTTGATTATTCAGATGCTTTTCTATCGTGAATTTGGCATCATCTCGTAGTATCTCATTTACTAATTCAATAAAATCATCACAGTATTTATCAAATTTTGTCTTTGACATACCTTTATAAAAATAGATAAATATTTTTTCCTTAGCATTATGAGTTGTTAACACTTTTATCTTTGATAGAGACCAAACAACAACTATATAAGGAAGACTAAAATAAAAATAAACCTTCCCTCTTGAGAATTTTATAAATTCTATAAAGGAATCCTTTTTAGTTAAGGTTCCGTCAAAATCAAAGGCTACAATTCGTTTCATAATTATTAATTAGCACCTTTAGGTTTGTATATATTGAAATGTGTATTGCTCCAAACTATTTCATAATTATTTCGTTCTAAAAAATCATTCATTGCTATAACACGTCCTTTATTATATTTATAATTTTCTTCTTTCTCTTCTGACATGTAATCTAAAACAGGTTCAGAAAATGCAACAATAGTTTCGAATTTTTGCTGAACTACAATTGGCAATACACCAATTTCATCTTCTGCTCTATCTAATTGTTTTTGAAACATGACACCATCATATACCCAAACCCATGAGTTATACATATAAGGTCTTGTTTCGGTTAAGAAATTTACCATTGGAATTTTGTCGTAAGCTAGCAAATAATCATCTTTCTTTATATAGTCTTGAAGTGCAGGTAATAACTCATTAAATACTTTTGCTCTTTCTTTAGTCGTATAAACTCCTTTGGCTAGGTCGTTATTTATAGTATATGTTTTATAAAACCGATTACCTATATCGAAATATGCTTCTTTAGAAATTTTATATGCCTTCAGTATAAAAAAGCCAATAATCAAAAGTGGAATCACTTTGGGTAATCCTAATTTTTTAAATGAAATATTTTTGTGTTCCCAATTAAAATTCTCTTCCATCATATAAAGGAATAAGGGAAATGAAAGCCAAATACATACATAACCAACATTATGAATACCACCATCACTACCTAACGGAAGAAACATCATCATAATTAATGCTAAAAGACTTAATACTTTATAATTTAATTTCACTTTTTGCATTAATACCAAACTAAAACATCCTAAAAAACTTAATGCATACAATGAATAAATGGCATTAACTCTAAAAACTAATACAAATAAAATAACACCAAAAATGTACCAAATGAATTTTGAAAATGTATATCTAAACAGTAGTCTTTGGGTAGGTAATAAAATCACAAAGGCTATAACTATTTTTAAAAATGCCTTAATCACCAAACCATAATCCTTAAAATAAACTGATAAAAGTCTAGACAAATTATGATTGCTTCCTGAATTTTGACCTTTGTCTAAAATTCCCAGAATAGCATTGCTCATTATGTCAATGTGACCAAACGTAACTAAAACAAAATACATAAAGCAAAAGCCAACTACAGCACCAAAACCATAAACGAATAACTGTTTAAAGCAATATTTCACACTTTTAGATTTTGTTAATAATAGTTGCAAAGGAATGACTAAACCAAATGCAAATAAGGTAATATTAGGCAACCTTGAGAACACATTAATTGCCGTTATACATCCTGCTATCAGTATTAAGTACATATGATTTTCATTAATCCCTCTCAATAAAAAGAAAATAGTAAGCACTGCAAGCAAACTCGATAAATGATTATAGTAAAACGCCAAGTAGCCAAAGTCATTAACAAAAAGTACCATCAACAATCCTAGTATTGCAGCATACTTAGAAATATGTTTGGATAGTATTTTAAAAGACACTACAAAAGTTGAAACAATACAAAGCATAGCCAAAATCCGAAATGATAAGATACCTCTCGTTGGAAATAACTCATACCATAATCCACCAACTATTCCCGTGAGGTAAAAAGCAAAATTATATTCTACAGATTCTGGATGATTGAAAAATTGCTGATAAAATGTCATGTACCAGCCTTCGTCAACGACATCAAAACCCTGAAGAGCAAGCAAAAACATAACAACTAAAACAAAACCTAAAGTTATACTTAGCGTATAGTTTTTATAAATTCTAGAAAGTTTTTGAATTAAATTCACAATTAAATATTATACATATATGATAATATAAAAACTAATTATCCAACCAATTATAATAAGTTGTAGAGGAAGATCTTTTAGTAATATTTTTGTAGGATTGACAGAACTATGTCTCATTTTTATCAACTTATTATATCTAAACAATCCTAAAACTACAAAAATAGATGTTAACCATATATAACTGCTATTAAATTGAGTCTTGATTTCTGGCGAAAACGAATAAGCTAAATACAAAATAATTATTAACAACGATAGAATCTTTAAGGTGGTATCGAGGAATTTAAGTGAATATTTATCAATGTTTTTTCGCACCAAAACCTTTTCTTCTATATACACAACCAATTCATCCCTACGTTTGGCAAAGGCAAGAAAAAGAGCTAATAAAACTACCATAATTATAATCCAATGAGATAATTCTGTGCTTGTTGCAACACCACCTGCTAATAGTCTTAAAACAAAGCTAGTGGCTATTAAAACAACATCGAGGACAATAATTTGCTTAAAAATAAGTGTGTATAAAACGTTGATAATAAAATAACTCACTAAAACCCAAAACAAGCCAAATCTGCTAAAAAAATAAGACAATAAAAAGCCTAATACCATACAAATAAGCATACATATTATAGCATCTCTTTTAGAAATTACACCACTTGCAATAGGTCTGTTCTTTTTTGTTTTATGATTTTTATCGAATTCTACATCAACAATATCATTAAAACAATAAATAGCACTCGCAACGAATGAAAAAGAAAAAAAAGCAATCGTAGCATAAAAAAGGCTATCATAAGACACAAACTGCTTATTAAAAAACATAGGGAGAAAAACAAAGAGGTTTTTAATCCATTGTTGAACTCTTATTAGTGAGATAAAAGCAAGGCATCTATTCATCATTTGTCATAATATCAATTCTTATCTTTTTCTAATTCTTCGAAAACCATATTATCATTGTCGTCAATAACCTCATAAATTCCTAATGGAGCACCTTCACTAACTTTTAAATAACTTCTGTCGTCTTCAAAGTTGTCTAACAATGATTTATCTTCACTTAAAAAAGAGAATACAGTTCTAAATAGGTTTACAGAAGTATTTAGGTCTCTATCATATTGGGAAGCGTCCTCTGTCCATTTAATTGCTAAAAGCGTAGAAAACATGGAATAAGTATTATCTCTATTTTTAGGTTTTTCATGTGATTGAGAGGAATATTCATAACCTACAAAACCTCCATGATCAGCCGCAATCACTATTAAACTATTAGAATCATACTTTTTAATAAGTGCTAAGGTTTCTTTTATCCAAAGGTTGGCTTCATCTATTTTTTTTAAATACTTGTTACGCTCCCCTTCTTTTCCCATTGTGTAAGATTGAAGTGTTGCAATATGACCAGGAATAATCCGCTCTATAAAATAGAAATTATTGCTGTTCCCATTATTCTTTAAAGCTATTTCTAGGTCGCTAGTAACATCCTTTTTAAAACCGAATCCATTTGTTAAAATTGGAATTTCATTCAAATCAATATTGCAATAATCAAAGCTATTCTTAGGTCTACTTGTTAGTAAGTATGCATTTTCCATTATTAAATTGCTCTTATATCCATTATTTTTAAGAATGGACAAAACGGGATTGTCTCCGATGATAACATCTCGTGCAAATAAGAGTTCTGAATCTACATCTGCTGAATGATTGTAATAATGATGCTTCATTGCAAAAACAGAACTATTAGAACTCAATGTAGAATAATAATTACTTCTAAATTTAGGATATAATTTAAAATCATTGTCAACTAAAAACGCATTAAAATCACTATTGTCTTTTCGGTAATTTCCTTTGTCTATTTCTGAAAGTCCAATATAACCATCTGGTTGAATGAAATAGATATTGGGTTTGGTTTTAAATTTCACACTCTCAATATGATCTATTTGAGTTTTCCAATCTGAATTATAGTTTAAGTATTTAGATAGTACAGGAATCATAAAAAATAAACCGACTACAGCCAATAAAAACTGAAACTTTATAATCTTTTTTATATGTTTTTTTAAAACAAAGCTAAGAGCGAACATTATTAAAAATACGGCTAGTAGTAATTTTTTATTAAAACCATATGAGCCACGTACAATTAAACATGCAAAAACAGCTAGGTTCATAAAAGTTAAAATTTGAATTCTATATTTTTTTAAGCTTTCAAAGCTATTTGCAATTAAAATAATCACTGTAAATACGAGTATTGGTAAGCCAATAAAAATAAACATTAAGCCTACAAATTGATACCACGATGCCAGTAATGTATGGTTAGATTTATAAAGATTAATTAATGGATATAAGCCAGCTGATACTGCGGCTAAAAGCACCAATTTGTTTTTAATTTGAAGAAATATGTCTTTACCTTTATTCAAGATACTTACGATTTAACCTCTAATAAATACATGACTCTGTCAGAATTAATAATAGGTGTTTTTTTTGTTATAGTAAAAAACTCACTATATGCTATTTCAAAGTTTTCAATTGAATAAAAGCTAAAATGATTTTCAAATTCGCCTTTAGATTTTAATAAGCGTTGTACCCAAGAGTCATTTCTTTTAGGAAATTCAATAACTAAATGCTTAGAGAATGTGCTAAAAAATTGAGCAGAATTGCGAAAAGGCACATTACCAGACAAGGACATATGGTGTATTACTGCTAAAGCTAAAGTTACATTGGGTGCAAACTCTCTTATGCGATTTAAAAATGAATCACGCTCCTTATTATTTAGTCCTATAGAAGCAGAAGGATTTAATACATCTAAAACAAAAGGAAGCATAAATTGTTCTTTATTTAACTTCATTGTCTTATAATTAAAATCTACTGCATTATTGTCTATATCACAGACTAACGCATTGTTAACTTCAAAATCAATTCGCCTTACAAAAGTGCCATCATTTCCACCAACATCAATTAATCGTTCTGGCTTTATTGCCTTAATCCAAGCATTTATGATTTGAGACTTTTCTATAAATGCGTCATCAGTATAGTTCGTTTTATCGTAATAGTTTCCCCATTCTGACTGTTCCTTTAATTGAAGCTTTTTAATATAATTATAAAGGCTTTCAATAATATTAAGTTGACCTTTTTTAGATAAAGACGCAACCTTCGATTCTCCTTTATAATCTTCGTTATGTTTATCTTCTAATTTAGCTAATAAGTGAATATTAGAATACAGCAGAGGGTTAAGCTTGGTTTTAAAAGGTAATAATGAACTTAGCATCTTAACAGGTATACCGTCAATAAAATTACTTAATAATTTTAATTGTTGAGCACCATGATAATGAGCCAACACTAATGGTCCAAAAAAGTGAGTAATAAATTGTTTGTATGCTCTCCATGGAGAATCTTCAGTATAAAAATCAAACGATAATGTATCTATAAAAATGGCCTTTCCGTTGTGAAATGCAACATTAAAGGCTGAGGCATCTTTTAAAGAAAAACCATGTTCTAAACAATATTTTTGTAACTTTAAAGTTAATAGAGCTGCCTCTTTATACATATTAAAACTCCACTCATAAGGGTAAGTAATAAACGGAATTTTCTCTGCGGAAATGATAATTTGCTCATCTGTTTTTTCAACTTCTTCATGTTTTATTAATAATTTATTTTTAAACAAATCATTATAAAAACCACTATCACTAAGAGCTTTATATTGCTTAAAATATATGGGATTTATGGCTCTTTTTATTTTACCATTTTCAGTAAAAACATAACCCGATGGGTCTCTAAATGAAGAAGAATGAGCATTTTTAGAGTTCACTAGAGTTCTTATTTTCTAAATCAGAATCTTTATTAATATCAATATCATCAAAAACATCTTTTTTATTGTCCTTCGTAATCCCTAAAAAAACTTTAATTTTATACATCAAGTTTTTAGAGAATAGTATTACTCCTGCAACTGCTGCTATGATTGTTTGAATAATCATGGCTCCTAAACCTGGATCGAAATAAAGCGTTATCATAATGTTATTTTGGTAAATATAAAAAATTAGTCGTTGCTATTCATTTTACTGAATTAAAAAAGAGAAACACTTTTCAGTATTTCTCTTTTAATATATTATAAATCATCTGAGAGATTCTGAAATAAATTCAGAATGACAAACAATTAGATTACATATTCTTGTTACGCTTACGATCAACTTCACTTAAAAAGATCTTACGTAATCTTATATGGTTTGGTGTTACCTCAACATACTCATCTTTTTGAATATATTCTAAAGCTTCCTCTAAAGAAAACTTAATAGCTGGTACAATCTTAGCTTTATCATCTGCACCAGATGAACGTACGTTACTCAACTTTTTAGTTTTAGTTACGTTAACTGCCATATCATCACCACGAGAATTTTCTCCAATAACTTGACCTCCATAAATATCTTCACCTGGATTTACAAAAAACTTACCTCTATCTTGTAATTTATCAATAGAATAAGGAATTGCTTGTCCGTTTTCCATAGATACTAATGATCCGTTTTGACGTTCAGGAATTCCTCCTTTCATAGGTAAATACTCTTTAAAACGGTGAGCCATAATTGCTTCTCCTGCAGTTGCTGTAAGTAATTGATTTCTTAAACCAATAATACCACGAGATGGTACTAAAAATTCACAAACCATACGATCTCCTTTAGCTTCCATGCTTAGCATGTCACCTTTTCGCATCGTTACCATTTCTATTGCTTTACCCGAAACATTTTCTGGTAAATCAATTGTCATTTCTTCAAAAGGCTCACATTTAACACCATCAATTTCTTTGATGATTACTTGTGGCTGACCAATTTGAAGCTCATAACCTTCACGACGCATTGTTTCAATTAAAACCGATAAGTGTAATACACCACGACCAAAAACCATAAACTTATCTGCACTATCAGTTTCTTCAACTCTAAGCGCTAAGTTCTTTTCTAGTTCTTTAGTTAATCTATCTTTTATATGACGAGACGTTACAAACTTACCATCTTTACCAAAGAAAGGTGAATCGTTAATGGTAAATAACATACTCATTGTTGGTTCATCTATAGCAATGGTTTTTAAACCTTCAGGATTTTCGATATCAGCAACAGTATCACCAATTTCAAAACCTTCTAAACCTACAATGGCACAAATATCACCAGTCTGTACTTCTTGTACTTTTTTACGACCTAAACCTTCAAACGTGTGTAATTCTTTAATTTTACTTTTTACAATCGATTTATCTCTTTTTACTAAAGAAATTTGTTGTCCAACTTTTAAACCACCTCGTGTTAAGCGACCAATCGCAATACGACCTGTAAACGACGAAAAATCTAAAGATGTAATTAACATCTGTGTTGTCCCTTCCTCAATTTTTGGTTCAGGAATATGTTCAATCACCATATCTAATAATGGCTCAATGTTTTCAGTTTCATTTTGCCAATCCTCACTCATCCAGTTGTTCTTAGCAGAACCATAAACTGTAGGAAAATCTAATTGCCATTCTTCTGCACCTAATTCGAACATTAAGTCAAAAACTTTCTCATGTACTATATCTGGTGTACAGTTTTCTTTATCTACTTTATTTACAACCACGCATGGTTTTAAACCTAAGTCAATTGCTTTTTGTAATACAAAACGCGTTTGAGGCATAGGACCTTCAAAAGCATCAACTAAAAGCAAAACACCATCGGCCATATTTAAAACACGCTCTACTTCACCACCAAAATCGGCGTGACCAGGAGTATCAATGATATTAATCTTAGTATCTCTATAAACAACTGAAACATTTTTAGAAGTAATCGTAATACCACGCTCACGTTCTAAATCGTTATTATCTAGAATTAAGTCACCTGTATTTTCATTTTCACGAAATAACTGACAGTGATACATGATTTTATCTACCAAAGTTGTCTTTCCATGATCGACGTGTGCAATAATTGCAATATTTTTAATATTAGCCATAATATATGCTGATTTTAAGCGCGCAAAGGTACATTTTATTATTTTCACTTCGTTAATTATATGTTATAATTTAAAATTTAGACAATTTGAGTTCGTATCTTTCGTTATTGATAATGATTAATAGTAAAAAGCCTACCCTAAAAACCAATCGCTAATTGGGCTATTTACGTCTGAACCCTAAAAATAAAAACAGATGCATACAATTAGCAAGTACACCAAGTTTGTACCTTATCTTTATTTTTTATCCGTAATCGTTTATTGGTTTACAGGTATTAATAAAAGTGACGGTATTTCTGCATACCCAATATTATTATTTGGTATCCCATTTTTATGGCAACTGATTAAGCCTAGTCAAAAATTAAACTTCTCTCTAGGTATTATTTTTGTTTGCCTATCGTCTTATTTAATTCTTGCCTATTTATCTGATTTATTAAATATTGTAAACTGGACAGAATCTTCTAAAAAACTGCTTTTCTACGGAGGTCTTTTGGTGTTTGGTAACTTTGTGATGTCGCTTTGGATTGTTAGAAATAGTATTAAAAAGGTATTTTAAAAAAGATTCTGGATTACTACGCTGTTAGAAAATGGTCTAGTCATACTCTTTACTAATTTGATAAACTTCTTAGCTTAAAAAGTAACCAAGATAAATACTATCTTTGCTGCTTAATATTTAAGTCATAAGCTTTGATAACTATTCCGAAATTAAAAAACACTGATTCTAATAACTTCTTTTTGCTTTGTGGTCCTTGTGCCATTGAAAGTGAAGATATGGCGCTTCGTATTGCTGAAAAAGTGATTACCATAACAGATAAACTAAATATCCCTTACGTCTTTAAAGGCAGTTTTAAGAAAGCTAACAGAAGTAGAATTGATAGTTTTACAGGAATTGGAAATGAAAAAGCTTTAAAAATTCTAAAGAAAGTTTCTGAAACCTTTGATGTCCCAACCGTAACAGATATACATGAAGTTTCTGATGCTTATATGGCAGCAGAATATGTAGATGTATTGCAAATTCCTGCATTTTTAGTTAGGCAAACCGATTTAGTTGTTGCCGCAGCAAAAACAGGAAAAGTGGTAAACTTAAAGAAAGGACAATTTATGAGTCCTGAAGCCATGAAACATGCTGTGCAAAAAGTAAAAGATGCTGGCAATGAAAAAGCATGGATTACAGACAGAGGTACTATGTTTGGTTACCAAGATATGATTGTTGATTTTAGAGGTATCCCAACAATGCGCGAATACGCTCCAACGGTTTTAGATGTAACCCACTCGCTACAACAACCTAACCAAAGTATTGGTGTTACAGGAGGACGACCAGATATGATTGAGACTATTGCAAGAGCTGGTGTAGTAAATAATGTGGATGGTTTATTTATAGAAACACATTTCGATCCTGCTAATGCAAAAAGTGACGGAGCCAATATGTTGCATTTAGATAATTTGGAAGGGTTATTAACTAATTTGGTAACTATTAGAAAGACCATAAATAATTTATAAATTGATTTGGGAGACCTATTTCTAGTTGCTTTAGGTTATATTATTTTAAGATTTAAATATCCTAATAAAAAAGAAAGGCAAAGGATATTAAAAGAAACCTACAATGATTCTTACCTAACAGCAGGAATCGTATGGCCTCTAAAAATTATAGGTGCTATTTTCTTTGTGGCGCTTTTATCTTTTTTAATTATTATAATCTATAGAATTTTATTCTTTCCTCCAGCTGCTACTTAAGCTAAGTATTAACTCCTCTTATAAAATCCTTCATCTTTTAAAGATTCTAGTTCTTTCATAATTGAAATGAACATCTCATCATTTATATCCTCTAATGATTTATAACGTAGTGACTTTACAACTTTACGTTTCTCAGTAATTAAATAACTGTCCCATTTTTTTGATAGATGTGCTGAATGCCATATCCCAACATCAATATAATCTTTTGATTGATTTAGATAACATATTGGTCGTTTACCAAAGTAGTAGCATGGTATTCGCCATTTATAGAGCAAATCAGCTTCTGGCAATGTATGTTCTACCAAAACCTGTAGATGCATTAATATAGACTTATATGGCTCTGGCTGTTTTAGTATGTAGGCTTCTGCTGGATTCAAAACTGGAATAATTTTTGTCTAATTTAGCACTATGAGAACATTATTACTAGTCTTTTTTCTATTTTCAATACAGCAAACTAGTTCGCAGAATTATGAAAGTATAGATTCTATTGTATCTACTTATCCTAAGAAATTTAAATCTATTGAAGATTTTGCTAGTAGAATTCGGTTAGATTTTAAAACTGATTTAGATAAAACAAGAGCAGCCTACTATTGGATTGCCAACAATATCACTTATGACTATAAATTATCTAGAAAAGAACCAAATTCATTTAAGATCAAATCAAAATCTAAAAGTGATTATGAAGCCAAGTTTTATGCTCTTAAAAGAAAATATGCTCTAAAGGTGTTGAGAAAAAGGTTTGCAATATGTGAAGGATATTCTCAACTCTTAACAGAAGTATTAAAAGATTTAGATATTATTTCTGTTGTTGTCTCAGGCTTCGCTAAACGTTCACCTAATGAAATTGGAAGAAAAAGAAATTCTTCAAATCATGCATGGAACGCAGTAAGAATAGAAGACAAATGGCACCTTATTGATGTCACCTGGTCAACTGGAAATAGTTTGTACAACTCTGAATTCTTT
>NZ_JADGDZ010000005.1:0-35880 GCF_016744625.1 Winogradskyella sp. | reverse complement strand
ATATGATATTAGCTCTATAAAAAATGAACATATTTATATAATTGCGAATTGCTCGCTGTTTTGATCAATTAATATTATCTCATTTTCCAAATGATAAACAATGGCAATTACTTAAAAGACCAATTTCAAAAACTGACTATTTTAATTTTCCTATCTACTATCCTGCTTATCATAAATCTGGATTAAAACTTCAGAATAATTTTAGTGGAAACATCACTACAAAAACTGATTCTATTATCCAATTAGTTTTTGTAGAAATAGATAAAAACAAGACTTATTATTACGCTTTCGACAAAGGAAAGTCAGATAAAATAAAGTTTAGACAAGAAGGCAATAACTATATTGTTATAATTCCATATGAACATATGAAAAGAAAAAACTTAGTCATTTCGGATGGTCAAATGGCATTGATAAAATTTAAAATAAAATTCATCAAAAAATGAATTGCGTTTTAGTATTACTGGATTATTAAAACAAACCCAACACACCAATCACAATAAGACCAATTCCAATAATAGCTTTAAAAGGCATCAATTTAGCAGATAACTGTCTTAAACTTGTTTCTAAAGCAGGTACTTTACCAAACACATGCGTTAATAGTAAAAGACCACCTAAAATCCTTATAATACTAAAAAGCAGATTGCTCCTAAAGGTTATAAGAGCTAATACAACAAGAGCTCCTCCAATAATAGTTTGAAATGGCGCTAATTTACCTGCAATTTTATTAAAGAAATTACTTTCTCCATCCCATTTATCTAATGTTGCTAATCCTAGTAGAAGTCCACCCGAAATATTGGCTATTGTTAAAAGTAATCCTATCATAATGCATTGTGGTTAAATTGTTAATTCATAAATTTAGTTAAAACTCTAAAATTTATTTGTTGAAACCGAATATTTTATTTTACTTTGTATTTCAAAGTACTTTACATTATGAGCAACGAAGATTATTTAAAAGACATCAGCGAGATAAAAAATCTAATGAATAAATCGTCTCGTTTTATTTCATTGAGCGGCTTATCTGGTGTCTTAGCTGGTATATATGCTTTAGTTGGTGCAGCCCTAACCTATTACTTAGTTATAGAATATAGTGATGGAACCTTAATTTTAGATGGTTGGGTTTTTAATACAGTAATGTTCATATTATTTATGATAGCATTTTTGAGTGCTGCAACTGGTATTTTACTTACAACAAGAAAAGCTAAGAAAAATGACGAGAAAATTTGGGACAACTCATCACGTCGTTTATTGCTTAATTTTTTAATTCCTTTAGTTGTTGGTGGTCTGTATTGCATAATCATTTTAAGTCAAGGAAAATATGGGCAGACAGGAGGTTTAATGCTTATCTTTTATGGCTTAGCATTGATTAGTGCTTCAAAATATAGTATAGGCGACATACAATATTTAGGATATATTGAAATTGTTTTAGGACTAATCGCAACTTTATATCCAGGTTATGGGTTTTGGCTTTGGGTAATTGGATTTGGAGTGATGCATATTATCTATGGTGCTTGGATGCATTTTAAATATGATACAAAGTAATTGAAAGTAACAGTTTTCGGTAACTTTGAGTATTAATTTTGAACTATTAGTGTGAGTATAATAACAAACATAAATAAACTTTTTGATCATAGAATTAGGCTTGGCATTATGTCTATTCTTATGGTAAACGAACATGCAGATTTTAATATGCTTAAAGAGTTGTTGGGAGCTACAGATGGTAATTTGGCAAGTCACACAAAAGCATTAGAAAAATCGGAATATATATTGGTAGAAAAGCAATTTATTGGCCGAAAACCAAACACAAGATATAGTGCTACAAAACTGGGAAAAGCTGAATTTAAAAAGCATATTGAAGCCCTCGAAAAATTAATTAGTAAAACGTAAAGCTTATGGACTATTTTGTAGATAAGGATTCTATTGTTCGAGAAATTTGGGGCAAAAGTGATACGATACTATTAGTATTTGCAGGTGCTTCAGCAGAGTTCGCCTTAAACAAAGCTGTAGATTGGCTTTATTTCACTGGAAAGTTGCCCAACGATCCTTTAGCACGCTTATTCACTACAGTAAATTACGCAAGAGCAATTGTATTTTCTGAAAATAATGCAGCTTTAAAAGCAATTGATAAAATTAATGCCATACACGGTTCTGTAGAAAAAAGTAGAGGGCACAAAATCCCAGATTGGGCCCATAAAGATGTCCTTTTTATGCTTATCGGTTATTCAATAAAATCTTTTGAAATACTCGAAAGACCACTAATGATTAGTGAAAAGCAAGAGGTGTTAGATGTATTTAATAAAGTGGGATTTCGAATGGGTTTACGACAATTACCTCACACCTACTCAGAATTCGAAATACAACGACATAAGCATTTAAGTGAAAATTTAATGAATGGTGATTTTACTAAAGACTTATACAAACAGTATAGAAATCATTTGGGAATTGTGAGATATTATTTATTATTAGAATCTCAAATACTATTACTACCTAACACTGTTAGAAACATGTTGAAATTAAGGAAAGCGTCTTTTCTTGCACCACTTATTTCTATATACAAGCTTTTTAGAAGTTTAAGTTTAGACTGGATGATTAAAGCATTACTCATACCAGCTGCCTACAAACAAGATATTAAACGCATGAATATGACATAGAACGATATCAAAACTATTTTTTTAATTCTATACTTTGAAATACAAAGTACTTTTAATATTTAAACCATGACACAAGCTTGTTCGAAAATTTAGTCAACCAACAGAATGATTAATAGCGAACTGCATGTGACCATTGAAAAACAATAAATATATACACATGAAAAAACTATTATTATTTATCGGAGCCTTTTTATTTAGCACCTTGTTCTATGACAAAAGTATTGGATTAAACTTATTTCTATTCAGTATCATTACACTTATTGTTCTTTTCGTAAACAATAAAGACGATTTTAAGAATAAAAGAACTTTAATCTACTCTGGTTTGTATCTTGTTACAGGTCTGGCTGTATTCTTTCACGATTCTTTAGTTGCCGTTATCGCCAATTTTGCATCCTTCTTCACTTTAATAGGATTATTATCTGAAAACAAGTCTTCTATTTACGTGAATTGGCTAAACGGTTTATACACAACCATCGCAGGTTTATTTCATCGTAATTTTTCATTCAATGAAACCACTCAAAAGGTAGAACAAAAAAAGGATGTTGATTATATTCATTTAGCAAAGATTATAATCATTCCTACTATAATCGTTATCATATTTATAAGTCTTTATCAAAATGGAAATCCTTTATTTAGCGGCATCATTGATAAGATAGATTTAGGTTTTATTAATTTTCAATGGTTACTCTTTGCAGGTTTAGGCTATTATTTATTTTCAAATATTCATAAGCCAATTGAAGTTGAGCCAGCAACAGAACTAGATTTAAAAACAGGTAATGAATTAGCAAAATCCACCACATTTTCTATTCCGAAGTTGAAAAAAGAAAATCAACTGGGCATTATTCTTATTTCATTACTCAACGCCTTAATTGTTTTATTCTTAATCACAGATATCACTTTTATATTAAACAATGAAAAAGTTAGAGCATCCGTTTTCTCTTCTCAGGTTCATAGTGGCATCAACGCTTTAATTGGCTCTATTGTTATTGCAATAGTGATTCTCTTGTATGTTTTTAGAGGAGATATCAATTTCTATAAAGAGAATAAAACACTCAAACGATTAGCCTTTGCTTGGATAATTTTAAACATCATTTTAGTACTAAGTATATCAGTAAAAAACAGTCAATACATCTATTATTTTGGGCTTACTTACAAAAGGATTGGTGTATTGGTTTACTTAACACTTGCAGTTACCGGTTTGGTATCTACATTATTAAAAATTGATAAGATTAAAAACATCTGGTATCTACTTAGACTTAACACCAAAGCTGCTTTCATCGTATTGATTTTGTCTAGTACTGTGAATTGGGATTACCACATTACTAATTACAACTTTAACTATGCCGAATCAATGGATATTAAATACCTCATTGAGCTATCTAACAACAATGCTCTTTTATTAAAAGAAGAATCTAAATTAAGGGTTTTCGACAAAAAGACAACTTGGAAAATTAATAACAAACACAGAAAATATGTACGTGAATTAGAAAAAAATTCTTGGCAAGAACTGCAATACGACAATTTAAAACTTGAATCTAAACAACTATGATCCTATTAATCATTTTTGGATTAGTTTTTATTTGCTCAATCATCTTTGTGATTATTAGACTAAGCATCTCATGTATGTTTTGGATATCTAAAAACCCAAAAGATAAGCAGCATGTGTTTAAAGTTTATTTTCCGTATTACATCATTATCTTTTTTGGATTGTGTTTAACGGCAATCATAACTTCTAAAGGAGATTCTAGTATGATATGCTTTTGCACAGTAGTCTATCTTTTAGCGCTAATAATTTGGAGATATATAATAAAACAAAAACCAAGAGTGTATAGAACGATTAAAGAAAATAACGAATTACAAAACCCAAATTTACCATGAACAACCTATTATTTAACAAAACAAAAACACCGAGAAAACAACTCATAATTTGGTTATTTGAGCATTCGCAACGCATATACACGTCCATGTTTAAAAATCATGAATCTTGGAATATTACAAAAGCCGATTTACTAAATCTACCTCAACCTACTTTTGGCAGACACCTTGGTGAATTTTTAGGCAAAAACAATTTTGAACTCATCCCAAAAGTAGAGCGTCATGATTGTTACCATGTGCTTTGTGGTTATAGCACAGAAGTTGAAGATGAAATCGCATTGCAATGTCTTTGCTATGGTAATGGGAAACGTAGCCCTTATTTATATGGAGCGATAATACTAGGAGTTGCAATTCTTCCAGATTATTACGAATACTATTACAAATCCTATAAAACAGGAAAGCGCGCAAATCCCTTTCATCATTTCGACTATAAGAAACTTTTGAATGTATCTATTATAGATTTTAGGAAAGTGATTTTTCCGAAGTCCGAATTATTAAAATTTAATCTTGTTTACTAATGAAAAAACTAAAAATCATACTCTTACTTGTTGCATTTATTAGCTCAGGAGTTTTCATTACCTATCATTGGATGAGTTTTAAAACTCGAAACCTTGTTTATGATGATATTAATGCTATTCCAAAGAATAAAGTCGGACTAGTTTTAGGTACTGGGAAATATGCTGCAAACGGAAACATCAATCTGTTTTACAAATACAGAATTGATGCTGCCGTAAAACTTTACAAAGCAGATAAAATAGAATTCATCTTAGTAAGTGGAGATAATGGCAGAAAAGGCTATGATGAACCTTCAGATTTTAAAAAAGATTTAATTGCTAAAGGTATTCCTAAAAACAAGATCTTCTTAGACTATGCAGGCTTTAGAACCTTAGATTCTATGGTTAGAGCAAAAGAAATATTTGAGCAAACCTCGATAACGGTTATCTCTCAGAAGTTTCATAATCAACGTGCAATTTACATTGGTAATCAATTTGGAATTAAAGCCGTTGGTTTTAACGCTAAAGATGTCTATAAATCACATTTTAGAGAATATCTAGCACGTTCTAAAGCCAGTTTAGACTTAGTTTTTAATGTACAACCCAAATTTTTAGGAGAAAAAATTACCATAAAATAGTCATATGAAACTACAATTTAATAAAAACTACTTAGTACTTGCGCATACTTTATTCCTCCTAGAATTAGCAATCGCATTTATCATAAAAACTGGATTTATACGCTACACCTTTGGCGATTATCTGTGTGTTATTTTACTATACGCAATCATAAGAGGATGCTCTAGCTTGAGTGTGAGGGCCTCAGCTGTTGTCGTCCTCTTTATTGCATATAGTATAGAATTACTCCAACTCACACCTTTCTTAACCTACTTTAATTTACAAAATAGTTTTACAGCATCGCTCATTTTTGGAAACACGTTTCATGTATCAGACTTATTAGCCTACACTTTAGGAATAACAACAGTTGTTGGTATTGAAATGTTAATATCTAAATCAGAAAACACAAAAAAAATTAGATTATGGAATCAATAAAAATACTCATTCAATCAAAGTTTAAAATATTATCGCTGATTGCAGTTGCTCTAACCTTTAGCATCATAGTACTTATGATACGTATAAAATTAAACAAGTCCTTTTTCTATCTATTCTTAGTTTGGAATGTGTTCTTAGCAATAATACCATACGCTATAACAATGTATCTAAACACCAAATCAAATTTGAGTAAACTGAAATTAGGATTTTGGTTTTTAGTTTGGTTAGCTTTTCTTCCAAATGCACCATATATTGTTACAGATCTTATTCATATTAGAATTGGTAACAATACGTTATTATGGTTAGATGTAATGGTCATCTTATCATTTACCTTAAGTGGTTTGTTTCTCTTTTATCTTTCTATACAAGACATGCAGAGATTAATAGCTTCAAAAGCTAAAAAAATTCCGATAACAACCTTAACAATAACAATTATATTTTTATGTGGCTTTGGCGTGTATTTAGGACGATTTTTAAGATATAACTCTTGGGAAATCATAAGTAATCCACAAATTCTAATTTCTGATATATTTCATATAGTAATCTCACCATTTCAGAATTCTGAAGCTTGGTTATTTACATTAGGCTTTGGTACTTTCTTAGTTGTTGGGTATTGGATGTTTAAGAATTTGAAACACGCAACAATAGATTAAGAATCTCGATTTTTATCTTGAATTTGCCTAACAATTTTAGTCGTTCTATTTCTGGTTAACATTCGTGGCAATATCGATAAAAATTTATTAAAAAGTCCAGGGATTGCTACAACTCTACCCTTTTGCATTGCCTTATAACCATAAGCAGCGACTTTTTCTGGACAAGCCATATTAAACCCTATTTTATTTTTATTACATCCTTCTGAAACCACATCTTGAAATGACGTTTTCGTTGGTCCAGGACACAATACTGTAACACTAACACCTGTACCTTTTAACTCGTTTGCAATGGCTTGAGAAAAAGACAAAATATAAGCTTTAGAAGCATAATACAGTGCCATTAATGGGCCTGGTTGAAATGCTGCTAAAGAAGATAGGTTTAATATTTTACCCGAACCGCGTTCTACCATATCTGGCAAAACCAACTTTATTAAATGAGTCGTTGTTAAAACATGTAAGTGTAACATTTCCGATTCGCGTTCCCAATCGGTATCGTAAAAAGTACCAAATAAGCCAAAACCTGCATTATTTACAACAACATCTATTTCAGTATTACTAGTCTCATCATAAATTTCTTGTGCAATATTTACTACACTCAAATCTTTTACCATCAAAGTAATTGTAGTAGGATACGTTTTTAATATTGTAGTTTTAGCTAGATCTAACTTTTCTGAATCTATATCGATTAAAATAAGGTTGTAAATATCCTTTGCTAGCAGAAGTGCCAGCTCAAATCCAAGTCCAGAAGCTGCTCCTGTTACTAAAGCAGTTTTTGTGTTATTTTTTCCCATCAACATAATCCTGAAGGTAACTAAATCTTTTTGTTAGCTCACCCTTTTCAGTAATCTTTGCACGTTCTAAAACTCCGTTTTCATCCTTATTAAAAAATGCAGGAATTACATGTTCTAAAAATGTAGTTCCGAAACCTTCACTTGCATCTTTTGGTAACTCACATGGTAAGTTATCCACAGCCATAACAGTAATGGCATCTTTAGCATTAAAAGCAACTTCTTGTTCTGTTATAGGATTATAACCATAAAATGGGTCAGCTATTGTCGAAGGTCTTATCGTACTTGCTACTGGTCCATCTATATCACAAGAAATATCTGCAACTAAATTGATTCTAAAATCTGGATGCTTTGCATCTTCTCTTGTGAATAAATAAGGTGCATTATTGCCATAAAAATGACCAGCAATAAAATAATCAGTTTCCTTTGCATAAGGCATAAAGTTACTTTCATAACCTGTTGGATCTTTATAAAATTCCCACTTATTTCCTACTTTACCATCCGCACGTTTAGAATATTCCATCACGTCGACCATACAATAAATAGGTTCTGTAAACTCTGACGTTAAATACAATGCATCACTCACTTCTTTAATTCCTAAATGGTCTAATATTTCTTTTGCTCCATGAGCTACTTTTCCTGTTCCAGAAAGTAATATTTTAATATTCGGAAGTGTAATTTTATCTAATTCAGATTTTACTTCATCTAAATCAGCAAGAGTTTCTACTTTTGGTAAACTAAATAAACCATCTCTTAAACCTAAAGCTCTAAATCCATTGTAGGCACCAACCAAACCAGCGTAACGTCCAAAACCGATTAATCGCATATTATTCTCACGCACTATCGTTTCGTGATCGAACATTTCAATATTTCTCTCTAGCATCGCTAAAAGAAGCCTTCTATTATATGGCTGTTTCTTAATTGTATGAGAAAAATAAAAATATTTTTTATTCGGAATTAAATGCTCAATTGGCACTTCTTTTACACCAATCATTACATCAGCATCAGACACATCATCAGTAACTTCAAATCCAAGTTTAGCATAAGCTTCATCAGAAAACACGCGAATATCAGAAGATTCAACCACAAATTCAGCATCTGGAAATTGAGTTCGAGTTTTAGCTAAAGTTTCGGGTGAAAATACTACACGTCTATCTGGCGGATTCTTACGTTCTTTGATGATGGCAAATTTCATATACTTCAAACTTTTACTGCCAGATAGCTGACAAAATAACAATGGAATAATTTTTGCACGAAAATAACTGGATTTAAGGGGTTGCACAACTTTTTTTGTAACTTCGCCATCCTTATAATTTATTTTTTTGGGGTCGACTGGTTTTGACAGCGAGATTAATTAAATGGTAAGCACGTCGTGTAATGGCATTGAAACACGTAAAAGGCTAGACCAAATTTTAAACGGCGAGAATAACTACGCTTTAGCTGCATAATCTGAATTATAGTAAGATTAAGCCTCGGCTCACTAGGTGAGTAAGCTTTATGCCTCCAGAAAGCCTTGGTTAATGGCGTTCTTTTTTGAGGCATCGTAAATATTAACTAAGATTAGGTAGTGCTTTAATACCTTATCGAGATTAAGAAGCTAAGTTTTAAGTAGGTTGTCTTTAACCGGCTTATCATCGAAAATCTAAGAATAGACTAAGCGTGTAGAAAGCTCTTTAGTTACTTGTTTGGACGAGAGTTCGATTCTCTCCGACTCCACAAAAAACCCTTGTATTAAAATAAATACAAGGGTTTTTCTATATTATAATTCTAAGATATTACTCTCGTCTCTCTCTAAATCTCCGTTTAGCAAACTCTAAGCTTATTTTAGTTGTAAACTCATCTAAATCTAAAATCTCATCTTCATTTGTGTCCATTCCATAAAATTTAAACTCTGCATTAATCGGGTTACCTTTTTTATTGGTTTTTCCTTTATAAAACTCTTTAAGCTCTTCGTAAGTTATTTTTAAATCATCATTAAGATCAACTATACCAAAAGCTCTAATTTTCTTTTTTTTGTAAGTTTCGGGAGGTTGTTCTTGCGTTATCATTAGCTCTTTATTTTCTGCATCACTATACTTTTGCCTACCCTTTTTCCAGTTATGCTCTAACTTATATTCTTCTAACGTTACTCTGCCATCATCATTAGCATCATAAGTATAGAAATTAATCTTTCCATTTATTAGCTCTCCAGTTTTATCGTTTATTTTCCCTTTAAAAAAGTCTTCTACTTCTTTAGATCTTAGTAAACCATCACTGTTACTATCTATCTTTTCAAATTTTTTGGTCTTATTGTCTTTTTTTAGAGATGTTTTTGGCTTCTCATCACTCACCTCTTTTACATGAGCCTTCTGAGCTACATTTTGTTTATTTTTAACTGAATATTGGTTCACTAATTTCCAATCCGAACCTTCAACATATTCACTCAAAGTAACAATGCTGTTTTTATTAGCATCAAGACTATAAAATAACTTATCAGAGTCAATTGGTTGCCCATCTTTGTTGCTTTTATTCTTATAAAATGAAGCCATTTCTCTTATGGTAATAACTTCATTACTATCACCATCAATCAAATTAAACTTTTTTACTTGCTTATTGTCTGATTGCGAATAGCCAAGATTTCCAAAAGAAAAAATTGAAACTATTATTAGGGATTTTAATACTTTCATAATTTAATTTTTTATAATAAATCGAATATAGAATAAAAATAAATGTTATAAAAATTTTGTACTCTAAAGCCTACAAATATTTACATTTCATCTATATTAAAATGTCTTTAATGTGGTTTTAAACAACTTTTGAGTAATATTTAAATTTATCTCTAGAAATGTTGTAAACAAATATGGTTAATCAATGTTTAAAAAACTTCTAAAATGTTTTGCGAGACCTAGGTGTTTTATAAATATAAGTGAAGAACTTATATACTAAGTAAAGCAATCCGAATTTATTTCTTAATGATTGAAACTGTTTTCACTTGACCCTGAATACTTAATTTAACCAAATAGATACCTTGAGGATAGTTTTCTATATCTAATTGCAAACTATTAGTTTCTCCTTTTAAATTAATTACTTCCTGTCCTAAAATATTATAGACAGTTGTTTTTTCAATGGTTTTATTGGCCTCGAAATTAATTATACCCGAAGTTGGATTTGGATAGTACTTAAATTCGTCTAATTCCATCTCGTCAATAGAAAGTGATTCTGAAACGACTTCAAGTAAAAGCACATCATCTGGAGCCATTGTAAAAGTAGTTGTGGTAGCCTGACCTGTTAAAAGATTGGTTATAGAATCAATAGTTACATTACTACGCAGTGATAGTGTTATTTGTGCATTTTCTTTCCCAATATTAATAATAGTAATCACTTCCTTTCCTTCTTCATTTGTTACAGTTCTCCAAAAACACCCTTTTTCATTTAACACATTAGTTTCATCTAAAATGACATCAGGTAATTCACTATCATTTGATAGTAAACCAAAGGCTTGAGTTTTAATATTACCAATAGAAGGCGCCTGAATAATGGTTCCGTTACTAGCATTTAAACTCATTGTATGATTTTGACCGTACTCATTTTGTTGAAGACTAATAGTGTCAATAATTACAGTTCCTCCATTATCTAAATAGGCTTGTAAAGCATTCAGTTCCTCAACAGTTACGAACTCTGTTTTGTAAATAAGAATGGCGTCCCAATCTGAATTATTTTGTTCTTCAATGATTCCCTTTACATGCCTTCTTAACGTATTTTCTTCATTGAGTTTTAACCAAGTATTTCCCTTAGAATCTACAAAAACAGCTCCTACTCTTGATGCCATAGATTTTGATAGATAGAAAGGTAATCTTTCGAATGCCTTCTTACTCGAATTGAATAATGCTAAACCACCAAATGAAGAGGTCATATAAACTCTATCTTCATCCAAAACTGTTATATGTGTGACGTTATTAGATGCAATACCATTTTCATCATTCATATTAATATTATAATTGAAAAATGGACTTGTATCTTCATCAAATCTATATATACCTTCATTAAAAGTTGCCAACCAACAGCTGTTTTGAGATGTTTCAACAATATAACTAGACCTTAATCTGGGCAAGTTATCTGTGAATTTTTGATGATTTGTTGCCTGTTCTAGTCTAAAAGCTTCTGTATCATTAATAACTATGACCCCTTCATTTAATGTACCTAACCACAATTTACCTGCGCTATCTAATAATGCACTATTAAATTGATTATCCTTAAAGTTAATATGTTTTAATGCTAAATCACTTTTACTAGACTTTGTGTCTACTTCAACTACTGCGACTCCATTAAGTAGAGTCACAAGAAATGAATTTTCTTTAAGTTGAATAATAGAATTACAATACTGAATATCGTTTTCTAAAACTCTTGAAAATATTTTAGTTTTAACATCAAAATTTAACAATCCAATTGAAGATGTAATTAGGTAGTTGGATTCTCCGAAGGCTACACCTTTAAAAAAATTGATGTTCTCAACTTCAGAAGATGTGTGTTTATATTGTCCTAAAAGACTATAATCTTCATCATTAAAAACAAAGACTCCATTTTTTTGAGTGACACATAAAACAACTCCATCATCATTTATAATAATGTCTCGAATTATCGATGAATTAAATCCTAGTTTAACGAGTTTATCAGAAATTAGTTTCTCGAATCTTTCTGAGGTATGATTATAGATTGTTACACCTTCATCTGTGCCAATCCAAACATTATCTTTTTCATCTTCTTTTAATGTTCTAACCCTATTACTTGTTAAAAGGTCTTGGTCTATTGTGTTTTTAAAAGTTCTAAGTTCATAACCATCATATTTATTGATACCTGCATATGTACCAAACCATATAAATCCATTAGAATCTTCGAGAATTGATGTTACACCGTTATGCGCTAAACCTTCAGAAATTGTCAGTTTTTGAGAATACTCTAAATCGCGCTTTTGAGCGAGTGAATTTAAGCTTACACATACCGCAAGAAGAAGTGTTATGATGTGTGCTTTTTTCATTTAAGAGTCTTCTAAGAAAAAATCGTAGTTAATATTATTACAATTCTGTTTTATTATGTGGTCTAAAATAAGAAATACCAACACAAGTCACCAAACAAAAAACAACTGGTAGGTACAAGTTTATACAATTAGATTAATACTTTAAAGACACTTATCTAATAACAAGTACAATTTACAACTTTTTATGAAAGGTTAACAGCCACAGTTTTAGTTCTATAACCCTTAATTTCAGTACTCTTTATTCTTTTCAGTAAAAGTTTAGCTGTTTGAGTTCCTATTTCTTCAGCATTTTGATTTACTATGATAAGTGAAGGATTATAATCTGATTGACATTGATTGCAAAAACCTGCAATAGTAATTTTATTTTTAAAACCTTCAGTTTTCAATCGACGTGTAGTATGCATTGCTTGTAGAACAGCTTGTTCGTTTACCCCAAAAATAGCATCTATAGTTTTGTCTGTTTTTAATTTAGCACTTAGTTTTTCTTTTAAACCTTCTACCGTATTTGCTACCAGAATTTTTCCATTAACATCAAGATTTTGAGACTTCATAGCATTTTTATAACCTTCTGCTCTTAATTTCCCATGATGTAAATTGTTAATAAGTGAAGTCATAATTATGTTTTTACAGCCTTCATTACTAATAAGATGTTCAGTGGTATCGTAAGCTGCTTTATAATCGTCTATAATTACTTTATCGCAATCAATCATCTCGCAAATTCTATCAAACATTACTATTGGAGTTCCTTGCCCAATAAGTCCATTAATATGATCGTATTTATTTTTTAATTCGGTTTCTTTAGAGATACATATAATCAAACCATCTACATAACCACTGGCCATTTTGTTCAAACTCTTTGATTCTTTGTCTTGAGATTCGTTAGATATTGAGGTGATAAGCCTATATCCTTTATCATCTAAATAATTCTCTATACCCACTAAAACCTTAGCATAAAATGGATTTAATATATTCGGAATAACTAAGCCTATTGTATTAGTATATCCTTTTCTAAAACTAGCCGCAAGATTGTTTGGTATATAGTTGCACTGCCTTGCAAATTCGTTGACTCTTTTTTTTGTAAGAGCACTTATTTCTGAACTATCGGATAGGGATTTGGATACGGTTGAGATAGATAAATTTAATGCCTTAGACATTTCCGATAATGTAGTCCTAGATTGTATCATAGTCATTTAGTTTTGTTTGCTTCTAAGATTTTGTTCCCAGTTCCATGATGAACTTATCATGTCATTAAGTTCTCTATCTGCAGACCAACCTAATTTCTCTTTAGCTAAATCTGTTGATGCATACAGTTGTGGTACATCACCATCTCTTCTTCCAGTGATTTCATAATTAAGTTTTGAGTTTGTGACATCTTCAAAAGAATTAATCACATCTAATACTGAGTACCCTACACCAGTACCAAGGTTAAAAAACTCAAGAGATTCTTCTTGTTCTTTTTTAAGTAAACGTTTTACAGCAATAACATGTGCCTTAGCCAAATCTACAACATGTATATAATCTCTAATCGGAGTTCCGTCTTTGGTGGGATAATCATTGCCGTAAACCATCAATTTATCTCTAACACCAGCAGCAGTTTGCGTTATATATGGCATAAGGTTATTAGGAATTCCGTTTGGTAATTCCCCTATTTCTCCAGATGGATGCGCACCAATCGGATTAAAATATCTTAATGAAATTGCTGAGAAGCTATCGCTAGATTTTGTAAAATCATCTAAAATTTCTTCAGCTATTTTTTTCGTATTTCCATAAGGGGAAAATGGACGTTGAGTTTCGTTATTCTCTGTAATCGGTAACATATTTGGTGTGCCGTAAACCGTTGCAGAAGACGAAAATATAAAGTTATTTATACCATGCTCACTTTGCGCTTCTAATGTATTTAGCAAAGAGTAAAAATTATTCTTGTAATACATTAATGGCTTTTGTACGGATTCACCAACAGCTTTATGAGCTGCGAAGTGTATTACACCAACCGCATCTTTATGCGTTTCAAAAACTTTAGATGTTGCCAAAGAATCTTTTAAATCAACTTTAACAAAAGTTGGCGTTACTCCGGTAATTTTATGTATTCTCGAAATTGTTTTTTCAGTTGAATTAGATAAGTCATCTAAAATCACAACATCAAAGTCATTTTCTATGAGTTCAATTGCTGTGTGCGAACCAATGTATCCACATCCTCCAGTAACTATAATTTTACTTCTCATTATAATAATTGATTTATTAATACGGCTAATATATACATTACATAAATAAAAAACATACTAGTACCTACCAGTTTGTTATTTTGAAATTTTATTATATATTTGGCACATGGGACTTGTAACTATTAAAGATAAATCTGGTACACCTAAGTACAAACAAATTGTAGCTTCTATTGAAGATGCTATAGTTAGTGGTACGTTAAAAAAAGGAGATAAATTACCGTCTTTAAATAGTATAAAAAATCAACATTCACTTTCTAGAGACACCGTTCTCACTGCATTTAACGAATTAAAAACTCGAGGCATTGTTCAGTCTATTGTTGGAAAAGGTTATTACGTTACAAGCGAAGATGTTGATGTGAATCAAAAAATATTTTTACTCTTTGATGAGTTCAATTCTTTTAAAGAAGACTTATATAATTCTTTTCTAACTGGTATGGGAGAGAATGTACAAGTTGATATTTTTTTCCATCATTTTAACCTCGATGTCTTTGATAAATTGATAAATGATAATGCTGGTGATTATAGTTACTATGTTATTATGCCAGCAAATTTAAAAGGAACAGAACATGCTATTAGCAGACTGCCTAGTGACAAAGTCTTTATTCTAGATCAAATGCATAGAGAACTAATTAATTATCCTTCCGTTCATCAAAATTTCAAGAAAGACATCTATCAAGGTTTACAAACCGGATTAAAGCAAATAAAAAATTACGATAAAATTATATTACTTTTTAACGAAGATCGACAACCAAAAGGGATTTTAAACGGTTTCAACCTATTTTGCTCTCATTATGGTATTCAAAACGAAGTTATTGATACTTTAAATAATAGAGGACTAGAAAAAGGTGAATTATATATCATTTTAGATGATAAAAACCTGATTAGAATTATAAAACGAATCAAAGAAAACCGTTTAAAAATTGCCAAAGATATTGGCATCATTTCTTATAACGATACGCTTTTAAAGGAAATCGTTGAAGGAGGAATCACAACCATATCAACTAATTTTAATCTCATGGGAGAACGCTTAGCAGAAATGATTTTAAATAATGAATCTGTGCAAGTCGAAAACCCAAATCGTTTAATCCTTAGAAAATCATTATAACAATTGTATACGTTAACAGAAATAGAAACAGAAGGATTACAGTATATAGAACTTGCGAGTTCTGATAGTGCATCTAAAGCAAAGGTATGTCTTAATCAAGGAGGACGATTGAGCAATCTTGTTTTTGAAGACATTCAAATTCTTGCTGAATATGACGCATCAACTTATAAAGACAATTATGCGTCTTCTATTTTATTTCCTTTTGCGAATAGAATTAAAGATGGTGAATATGTCTTCGAAAATTCAAACTATAAACTTGAGTGTAATGAAGTTGATAAAAACAATGCATTACATGGTTTGGTTTATGACAAAACATTTTCTGTAATTGACCGCGTATTTACAAATGATTATGCTTCTGCAACTCTACAATATAAAGGTAATGGCAAAAATACAGGCTTTCCTTTTAAGTTCAATATTAACTTAACATACACGCTAAGTAAAAACGGAATTACATTATCTATTACAATTGCTAATAAAGGCAAAAAGATCTTCCCTTTTACACTAGGATGGCATCCTTATTTTAATAGTCAAGACTTGGATAAAAGTTCAGTTATATTTAGAAGTCAATCAAAATACGTATTTGATAATCAACAAATAATTACTGGTGAAACCAGTTTAGATGTTGACATGCCATATCTTCTAAAAGATGTAAAATTAGATGATGGCTACCCACTTGAAACTAATGAAATTGACTTCTCTACACCAGAATACGATTTTAACATAAGATCTAACTCAAAAGAAAATTTCCTACAACTCTACACACCAGACGATCGCAATATCATTGCAATAGAACCTATGACTGGTGCGGCAGATAATTTTAATAACCATATTGGTCTGCAAACGCTTAGTCCAAATAACACTTATAACGTAAAGTGGAATTTAGCAATTGAAACCAAAAACACTAAAATAGAAACTAACAAACTAATCAATAAATTATGCAAATCTTAACATTCGCAGGTTTTACAGCTCTTGTAGCTATTATCTCCTATTTAAAAACGAGAAATCAAGAAGAATCTTCATCAGATGGTTACTTCCTAGGAGGTCGAAGTCTTACAGCTGGTGTCATAGCTGGTTCATTATTACTAACCAACTTATCTACAGAACAGATTGTTGGATTAAACGGTTCTGCTTATGAAAGTGGTTTGTCCGTAATGGTATGGGAAACATTAGCAGCTATTGCCATGGTTGTTACAGCTATGTTTTTATTACCAAGGTATTTAAAAGGTGGTTTGACTACAGTACCAGGTTTTTTAGCTAAACGTTTTGACGTTAATACAAAAACATTAACTTCTGTTTTATTCTTAACTGGCTATGTTGTCGTTCTACTTCCAGTAATTTTATATTCAGGATCACTAGCGATTAGTGGTATGTTTGACGTACCAGAATTACTTGGAGTTACACATACAGAATCTATTTGGATTTGTGTTTGGGGAATTGGAATCATTGGTTCAATTTACGCCGTATTTGGTGGATTAAAAGCAGTTGCCGTTTCAGATTCTATTAACGCAGTAGGTTTATTAGTTGGTGGTATTTTAATTCCGATATTTGGTTTAATGATGATTGGAGATGGTAGTATTTTAGATGGACTTTCTATCTTGACAACAGAAAATCCAGATAAATTCAAATCTTTGGGTAAACCTTCAGATCCTGTACCTTTTCATACTATTTTCACTGGAATGATGCTGGTCCAATTATTTTATTGGGGAACCAATCAACAGATCATTCAACGTGCACTTGGTGCTAAAGATTTAAAAGAAGGACAAAAAGGGTTGTTACTAGCGTCTTTTATAAAAATACTAGGTCCAATTATCGTTGTATTACCAGGTTTAATTGCATATCACATTTTCCAAGGAAATTTAGAAAGTGCAGATACTGCTTATCCAATGTTAGTAAAGAAAGTACTACCTAGTGCTTGGGTTGGATTCTTTGCTGCTGTATTATTTGGTGCAATTTTAAGTTCATTTAATAGTGTATTAAATAGTTCTGTAACGTTATTCGGAATTGATATTTACAAACAGCATATTAATGAAGATGCTGATGAAAAAACAGTTGTAAAATATGGTAAAACTTTTGGTGTAATTTTAGCAATAGCTTCTATGTTTATTGCTCCACTTATTGCAAATGCAGGAAGTTTATTTGCATATCTACAAGAAATTAACGGTATTTACAGTATTCCAATTCTAACAATTATTGTCGTTGGTTACTTAACAAAACGTGTACCAGCCATTGCAGCGAAAGTCGGATTACTTTCAGGTTGTTTACTATATATCTTGAGTCAATTTATACTTCAACCATATTTCATAAACAAAGCAGTTGAAGACGCAAAAGCTTCAGGTATCACAGATGAGGTGACTTTAGCTTTAACAGAAGCACAGGCTTATCCTCACTTCTTAGATGTTATGGCGGTTTTATTTATACTAAATATTGTCATAATGCTAATCATAGGAAAGCTTAAGCCTAGAGAAGAACCTTTTGTACAAGAGTACACAAAGCAAGTTGATATCACACCTTGGAAATACACAAAGCAAGCTGGTATCGCAATCTGTGTTATAGTCGTAGGTGTTTATATTTATTTTGCATAATTATCATGAATAAAAAATTAATCAAAGAAGTAAAGAGCAGTTTTAAAGAGCAATTTAAAACTAAGCCACTTTTAGTGTTTTCACCAGGCAGAATCAATCTTATCGGAGAACATACCGATTACAATGATGGCTTTGCATTTCCTGCTGCTATTAATAAAGGCATTGGTCTTGCTATAAGTAAAAGTGAGTCTAATAAAAGTTCCGTATGTGCTTTAAACAAAAACGAGATATACGACTTTAAGACAGAAAACGTCAAACCATTAGAAGATGGAGGCTGGAGAAACTACGTTCTAGGAGTTGTTGCAGAATTACAAATGGCAGGTAAACCTGTTGGTGATTTTAACGCTGTTTTTTCTGGTAATATTCCTGGAGGAGCTGGTATGTCATCATCAGCCGCATTAGAAAATAGTTTTGTTTATGGACTAAATAAGTTATTCAAACTAGGATTATCTAAAAGTGAAATGATTTTAATCTCACAAAAAGCAGAACATAATTATGCTGGTGTTAAATGTGGTATTATGGACCAATACGCAAGTATGTTTGGTGTAAAAAAGAGTGCATTGCTTTTAGATTGTAGAACAGTTACATCTCAACCTTACAAAATAGATTTTAAGGATTATAAATTGATGCTCATCAATAGTAATGTAAAGCACGATTTATCTGAAAGTGCTTATAACGACAGACGTGAAGTTTGCGAAAAAGTATCAGAACTATTACATATTGATGCTTTAAGAGATGCATCTAAAGAAGATTTAGATCGTATTAAGTCAGAAATTACTGATGAAGACTATCAAAAAGCATTGTATGTGATAAATGAGAATAGTCGAGTAAAACAGTTTTCAGAAGCCATTAAAAAAGATGACATTGAAGTTTTAGGCGATTTATTATATCAATCACATGAGGGTTTAAGCACAAATTACAAAGTGAGTTGTGCAGAATTAGACTTTCTTGTAGAAAGAGCAAAAGAAAACCCTAATGTTCTTGGAGCACGAATGATGGGAGGAGGCTTTGGTGGCTGTACTATTAATTTGGTTAAGAAAGATGAATTCAAAAAGTTTAAAAAAGATACAGCTAAAAAGTTCAGAAAAAGATTTGAAAAAGATTGCTCAGTGTATAGTGTAAAACTATCTCGAGGAACCCGAATCGTTAAATAATAAAGGGAATCATAATGAATACAAATTTGCAAGACTATTCGCATAAGCGATTTAATATATTGACAGGAGAATGGGTTTTGGTTTCACCACATCGTGCAAAACGACCATGGCAAGGACAGAACGAAGCTATTTCTAATGAAGTAAGACCAACACATGATCCAAATTGCTATCTATGTGCTGGTAATACGAGAATCAATGGAGAAGAGAATCCTAAATATGAAGATGTCTTTGTATTTACAAACGATTTCGCAGCCTTACAAACCACATCACCAAAATTTTCTGTATCTGAAGGTTTATTTAAAGCCGAAAGTGAACAAGGTATTTGTAAAGTGATATGCTTTAGTCCAGATCACTCAAAGAGTTTGGCAGACATGGCAGTTGAAGATATTAATAAAGTAGTTAAAACATGGCAAAGAGAGTACATCGAGTTAGGTTCTAATGAAATGATTAACTACGTGCAGATTTTTGAAAATAAAGGAGCAGTAATGGGTTGTAGTAATCCACATCCTCATGGACAAATATGGAGTCAATCTACGTTACCTAATGAAGTTGATAAAAAAGATAAACAACAAAAAGCATATTTCAATACTAATAAAAGTAGTTTATTAGACGATTATTTAAAACAAGAATTAGAAGTTAATGAACGTATCATTTACCAAAATGAAGATTTTATTGTCTTAACACCGTTCTGGGCAATTTGGCCTTTTGAAACTATGATTGTGCCCAAAAAACAGTACTCTAACATTACTAAAATATCAGAACAAGAAAGTTTAGCATTTGCTGATGCGATTTCAAAAATCACTAAGGCTTACGATAAATTATTTGAATGTTCTTTTCCATATTCAAGCGGAATTCATCAGTCTCCTACAAATGGAGAAACTAATGAACATTGGCATTGGCACATGAGTTTTTATCCACCACTTTTAAGAAGTGCAACGGTTAAGAAATTTATGGTTGGTTACGAAATGTTTGGTTCACCTCAAAGAGATATTACGGCAGAACAAGCTGCTAATAGATTAAAAGCGTTGATTGAATAATAACGTTAATTAGAAAAGTAAGATTTAGCCTTTAAATGATTCTATTTAAAGGTTTTCTTTTTTAAGAGTAAAAATTAAAATCAATTAGCCGCTCCTCTGTAATAATCTAAAACCTTAGTGCGCAACAAATATTCATATTTAGCATTAGTTAGATTCACTTTAGCATTATCTAAATTATTTTTACTTGTAATATAATTCAAGAAATTAGAAACTCCGTTTTTGAATCTAATATCATTAATACGATAAGATTCTTGATATGCTTCAACTTGTTTTAACAAACTTTGATGACGCTTATAAACAACCTCCATATCAAAATGAACTTGAGCAATAGCATTTTTAATATCTAAGTGTGTACGTTCTAATTCTAAAACAGACTCCTCTACTCTAATTTTTTCTAAAGCCACATTATTCTTAGCTCTAAAACCGTTAAAAAGTGGTACGTTAACCGCAACACCAACAACTGTATTTAGATTATTATCTAACTGATCACTGTAGCTAATATTTTCAGATGCAAATGATGTTTGCTCAGTCATAACTGGCAAATCTTGTCCAGCTACAGTTACAAAATCGCCTGTTTCAACAATGCTGTTTCCTGTTGAAGTAAAAAGTTCTGCTGCGCTAGAATAATTAGTGTTTAAACCCCCAAAAAGTGATATCTCAGGTGTAAATTGAGATTTAGCAATACTCACCCCTTTTTTAGCCGCTTCTATTCTTAATTCTCTAGCTCTAAATGTAGCCAGATTTTGTAAAGCTTGTGTATAAACCTCATCAGCTGATAAATTATAGGTTTCAAAATCTAGAATAAGGCTCTTTGCATCTACATCTGTACTTTTCTCTAAATTCAGTAATCTCATTAGGCTTAATTTTGCATTATTTAAGCTACTTTCAGACACTAAAACACTGGTTTCATCGCTTGCAACTTGCCCTAATATATCTGCATAATCTGCAGGATTTCCAGATTCATTTTCATAAAAATCTTCTTGAATTTTAAGTTGTTGTTTTGTGGTTTCTAGTCGTGCTTTAGTTAATCCTAAAACATCTCTGGCATTTAGAACTTGAAGATATGTCAAAGTCACATTCAACATTAAGTCTTGTTTAGCAGCTTCAACCTCTAGTTCTGAAGCTTTCTTGTTTAAACGATTTTGTTTCGCTGTATTTAATAATCGAAATCCATTAAAAATTGTAGCATCTAGACTTAAACCTAAATTTGAAAATGTTAATTCTTGATTTATAAAATCGTTTGTAAATGGATTTATACTTCTACCATCATTAACACCCAAATTAAAATTTCCGTTGATGCTAGGTAATAAATTTGCTTTCGATTGCTGGTAATTTACTTTAGCCGAATTTGCTAATAAATTGGTTGATTTTAAATCGAGATTATTCTCTAATGCAATAGAAATACATTCATCTAAAGAATAGCTTTTTTCTGATTGTGTTTGGGCAAATCCAATCAGGCTCATCATTAAAATGATGGCGTAAGTGAGTTGTTTATGTATCATGATTATTTTATTATTCTGAAACTATTTTTCCATCAAGTAGATTAATAATTCGGGAGCCATAAGACGCATTATTTTCAGAATGTGTAGCTTGGATTATTGTAACTCCTTCTTTATTCAACTGTGAAAATAATTCCATGATATCTGTACTCTGCTTCGAGTTTAGGTTTCCTGTTGGTTCATCAGCTAAAATCAATTTTGGTTTTCCAATCAATGCTCTTGCTATTCCAACCAACTGTTGTTGTCCACCACTTAATTGAATTGGAAATAAATCTTTCTTGCCAACAATATTAAAGCGATCTAACATATCTGCCACCATCGCTTTGCGTTCAGATGATTTTACATTTTTATAAAGTAAAGGTGTTTCAATGTTTTCATAAACCGTTAACTCATCTATTAGGTGATAAGCCTGAAACACAAAACCGATATATTCTTTATACAATTTGGATCGGTTTCTCTCTTTCATACTATGGACAGGTTCACCTAAAAATGTATAACCACCTCCAGTGAAATTATCTAACATCCCAATACAATTCAATAAGGTTGATTTACCAGAACCTGATGGTCCCATAAGTGAAATAAACTCCCCTTCTTTTACTTGTAAATCGATGTTATCTAGTAAAGCGACTTTATTACTTCCAGAATTGACCGTTCTGGTTGCTTCGTTTAAACTTAATAATGTATTTATCATCTTCTAACTTGTTGATATACTGAAACAACGCTTAAATAAGCTCAATGTAATAGTTCAGTAAAATTGGGTTTTTTGTTACTAAATTCGATTGACTTTTGAATCTCCTATGCTTAAGCCTCGATCTACTTCTGCTGTACCTTTATAATACAATTCTGCTTCTCCATAAGCAGTAAATTTAATTCGTTCCGAAGCGTTAACAGTAAACTTTGCTTCTCCATAAGCTTTAAGTTTCGATGCTTTATTACTCACCTCAACTAGGTTAATATCTCCTTCACCATAAGCTGTTATTTTCTGATTATTAATATTACCTTCCTTTACAGTTAACCGACTTTCACCATAGATATCTGCATCAAACTCTTTAAAGTTTACGGCATTAAAGGTGACTTGGGATTCACCATAAATTTTAAGCCTAAATTCTTTGACATTAATAAGACTTTCACATACGGTTCTTTGTTCTCCTCTTAAGGACAACTCATCTATATTTTTATAAGTCACTACAATAGTTAAAACTTTATTTTTATAGATAGGTACTTTTCGTTTTACTCCATCAATGATAACTTTTTTATGTTTAGTAGTTTCTTTGGCATCATCTAAATAAACTCTAAGTGTTTCGCCTTTGACTTCAATATTCACTATGTCGTCTGATAATGTATTTGCAAGAATCGTTACTGATTCTTCATCTCCTTGTACAAAAGTGGTTTCAATGTGTGGACTGATAATTACTTTATTAAAGGGTTCAACTATCTTCTTTGTTTGAGCTAATAGCGTTTGTCCAAAAAGAACAAGAACTACTATTGTGATGCATTTTAAATTTTTCATGATTTGTTTTTTTTTAATACTGAAACAAGTTCAGCACAGATTATTGATGAATTCAGTTTTATAATTTTATTCCGTTTTTAAACTATCTACCGGATTTGCAATAGCCGCTTTAATGGCTTGAAAACTCACTGTAAACATGGCAATACCTAAAGCGCATAAACCCGTAAACACAAAAGGGTGCCAACTAATGTTGATTCTATATGCAAAGTCTTGTAGCCAATTATTCATTACATAGTAAGCCAAAGGAAATGCTATTAACAAGGCAATTGCTACTAATTTAATGAAATCAGCAGATAATAGTTTTACAATACCAACAACAGAAGCACCTAAGACTTTCCGTATTCCTATTTCTTTATCGCGTTGTTCAGCAGTAAAAGCAGCTAGACCAAAAAGACCCAAACAAGCTACAAATATGGCGAGTAAAGAAAATATCATACCGATAGTTGCTGTTTGTTTTTCTTCTATATACAACTGCTCTATATTTTGATCTAAAAAGCTATAATCAAATGGAACATTTGGAACTACTTTTTTAAAACTTTCCTCAATGCTAGATATACTTTGATTTAAATCTGTCACTTTCATTTTCACCAACATATATTCCTTATATTCTGTAGACAAATTATGAAATGCGTATGCACCAATTGGTTCACGCAATGACGCATAGTTAAAATCTTCAACCACACCAACTATAAAAGCATTATTACTAGGAAGCATTTGAATGTGCTTACCTATAGCTTCTTCTGGTGTGTAACCCAAATAATCAACTATCTTTTTATTCACTACAACATCTATTAAAGAATCTCCTTCTTTCTTTACAAGCGGTAAATTCTTTCCTGCAATAAATCGCAATCCCATAACATTGAGTGCTTCAGCATCAGCACGATTTGTTTGCACAGCCATTCCTCCATCATCTTCAAGAGGATTTTGAACCATTCTACCACTTACGGTTTTCCCAGGGAAACCCTGAGCAGAAGCAACATTAGAAACTATAGATAACTTAGCCAATTCCTGTTCTAACACTTTTACATTATTTGCCTCATTGATTCCGTTAATCGAAATAGCCATAACTTGTTCTGTATCGAACCCTAAGTCTTTATCTTGAATATATTTGAGTTGATTATAGATAACAAATACACCAATAATAAGTAATGTAGATGCTCCAAATTGCATTACAACAAGGCCTTTTCTAACATTAGTAGACCAGTACGTTCCTATTTTACCTCCGCTTAATATTTTTTTAGCAGAAAGACTAGACATATAAATCGCTGGATAAGAACCTGCGAGCAATGTCGTAATTGCCCAAATTGCAACAAGCGTTATAATAAACGTTGCTGACCAAAGCATAGAATCTGGAATCTCTTTACCAGCAATTTGATTAAAAAATGGTAAACAAAGTAATGCTAAACCAACGCCTAGTGAAATTGAGATTGCAGTTATAAGTCCTGTTTCTGCATAAAATCGAATCATTAAATTACTTACTGATGCGCCAAGCGTCTTACTCACACCTACTTCTCGCGATCGTTTTTGTGAACGAGCCGTTGTAAGATTCATGTAATTGATACAAGCAATTATGAGAATCAATAGCGCAAGCCATGACAAACTTTTTACCTGTTCTATTGAGCCTTTCCGAGAACTATAACCGTTTTCTATTTCATTAGAGTATAAATGAACTTTACCTAAATCTTGAACATTTAAAGTATACCACTGCGATTCTTTATCAACATGTTTATCGAGCATTTGTTTTAGCTTCGATTTTAAAGCACTGTCCTTTGAGCCTTTTGCTGTTAAAATATAAGTTTCTAAGCTCGCATTAGACCATGTTGGTCTTCTTGAAAAAAAACTTGTCGTAAAAGAGACATAAATATTACCATCTAAAGTTGTATTGGTTGGCAAATCCTGAAATACTCCTGTAATTTCAATATCAATTCTATCATCAATCTTAAAGAGCTTTCCAATCGCTTGGTCAGTGCCAAAGTAACGAATTGCTGTGGTTTTTGAGATAATTCCCGTATTCGGTTTAACCAAAGCTTTATTAGCAATACCTTGGGTTAGCTTGAAATCAAAAATTCTGAATAAACTAGAGTCTGCATAGTATAATGAGGATTCAATAAATTCTGAAGTACCTGTACTAATATAAGCAGGCTCTCCAAAGCCATGTTTTAAAAATCGAACAGCATCTATAATTTCTGGAATATCCTCAATACTCGTTGGTGCAACCATTGCTGGTGCAGTTGCATAAGTTGTATTATCATAACTCTCAGAGGTCTCAGTCAAAACTCTATAAATTTGGTCCTTTTTTGAAAACATAGTATTAAAACTGTTTTCATGTTGAACAAACAAGAATAGTAAAGTTGTGATAGCAAGACTCAGTGTAAGTCCCAAGATATTAATAGATGAAAAAAGCGGACTTCCTTTTATATTTCTCCAAGCAATTTTTATATAACTACGTATCATAGCACTTGTTTTTTTATTCTGTTTTTAAACTATCTACTGGGTTTGCCATTGCTGCTTTAATGGCTTGAAAACTTACAGTTACCAACGCAATTAATATAGCAACGACACCTGCAATGACAAAAATCCACCAATTAATTTCTATGCGATAAGCATAATCTTGAAGCCAATTACCCATGGCATACCAAGCAATAGGAATGGCTATTAAAATTGAAATACCTACAAGTTTTAAAAAGTCTTTAGACAACAATTTCACAATACCTGAAACACTAGCTCCTAAAACTTTTCTAACTCCAATTTCTTTACTGCGTTGTTCTGCTGTGTAAGCAGCCAAACCAAAAAGACCTAAACAAGAAATAAGTATTGCTAATAAAGCAAAGAGTTGTGAGAGCTTACCAATAAGTTGTTCACTTTTAAATTTTGCATTAAACGTTTCATCTACAAATGCATATTCAAAAGGAAAAGCTGGGTTATGTTTTTTCATCACGGCTTCAACTTTAGATAGCATATCACTAGTGGCTATTTTAGGATTAGTTTTTAGATACATATAGCTAGCTTCTCCGTGATAATTAAAAAAGAGCACAGGATCACTTTGTCCATACATATCATCATATAAATAATCTTTCACCACACCAATAACTGTATAAGTGTCTCCTCTTGTTACTTTTTTGCCAATAGCGCTACCTTCACCCATTAATTTTGCAAAAGATTCGGTTATCAAAACACTCGTACTATCTTTAGTTCTATTCTCACTAAAACCACGACCTTCAGCGAGTTCCATACCTGCAGTTTCTAAGAAATCTGAACTGATATATCTAAAGAAAATCAATACATCTTCTGTATTTGTTCCACCAGTCCATTCTAAACCAGATCCATTATTGCCTCCATCTAAAACACCAGAATTATTTAAACCTACACTTGTTATTGCTCCTGTATTAACTAAATCTTGTTTTATGACTGAAAATTTTTCGATCATAGTGCCATTGACATTTAATGAAATCAATTGGTCTTTATCAAAACCTAAATCTCTATTTTTTACATGCTGAATTTGTTGATATACTAAAATGGTACAAATGATAAAAACAATAGAAATCGTAAACTGACCAACAACAAGTCCTTTTCTAATAAATGTGGCAGAGCCTTGACTAACCTTTAAACCTTTTAACACCTCAACAGGTTTAAATGAAGACAAATAGAATGCAGGATAAAGACCAGCAAAAATTCCACAAACTAGAGTAATTCCTAATAAAACAATGATATGTACTGGCTTTGCGAGGCCTAACACTAAATTCTTATCAATGATTAAATTAAACTGAGGTAATAAAATAAATAGCAATAGAACACTTACAAGTGTCGCCATAAAAGCCAGAATTAAAGCTTCAGAAATAAATTGAAAAATTAATCGAGAACGACCAGAACCCATAGCTTTTCTAACACCAACTTCATTTGCTCGTTTTTCACTTCTAGCTGTAGATAAATTCATAAAATTTATACAGGCAATAAGTAAAATAATTAAAGCTATGATTGTAAATAAACGTACATAAACAATACGTCCATTAACTTGTTTCCCATTTTCAAAATTATCTCTAAGATGCCAATCTTTTATTGAATGCAAAAATGCTTTTGAATTGCTGTCGTCAGTTTTTTTCTCAAGTAATCCGCGAACTAGTGCATCTGTCGCTGTAAAATCAGCTTCAAGTGATAACTCAACAAAAGTATCTGCGAAAAAACTACCATATCCATTTGTCCATTCTTTTCCTCTACTATAACGCTCAAAAGGTGCAATCCAATTCACAGGAAAAGTGACATTTTTAGAGAGGTTATCAATGACACCTGTAATCAGAAAATTCTCTTTATTATCAACTCTGAGTGTTTTACCTAATACTTTTGTATTCTTCCCAAACAACTGTTCTGCTGTTTCCTTTGTAATAATAATTGCTTCTGGATTTTTAAAAGCTTCATTTTTATTTCCTTCTACAAAGGTTAAACTGAATATCTCAATAAAATCTTCATCAACATAACGTCCAGAACGATTAATACCATTATCATCTACAGTAAATAAAAAGTCTCTTTGCTTTGTTCTTGTTGCTCTAACAACGCCAGGAATTTCCGTTTTCATAGCTTCTGCTAAAGGTCCAGGTGTAGAATTAAATGTTCTCCATTCTCCATCATATTCCTGATGTGTTGGCACATAATAAACTTGATCTTGCTTTTGAAAATCTGAGTTAAAACTCACTTCATCTTCAACCCAAAGAAAGATTAAACTGGCACATGTAATGCCTATAGCCAAGCCAAAAATATTTAAGAAGCTATAACCTTTATTTTTCAATAGAGTCCTGAATGCTATTTTTATATAATTTAAAATCATGGTTCTTTTTTTGACTGAATTAATTACTTATACCATTTATATTGAGAAGATAATGCCAAAAACACAAACGGCTATAAATCAATATATTACAATTATGTTTCGAAAAAAAAGTGTTCGATTTTGATACACTTCTTGTTCGTAATCGAACACTTTAAAACTTAGGCAAAGTATTCTTAGAAATTTAGTTAAAAATGATGCTTACTCAGAACGCAAAGAATTTACTGGATTTGCATTAGCAGCTTGTAACGTCCTTACACTGATTACTAACAAAGCAAAGAAAATCATAGCACATCCACTTGCTATAAACACCCAGAAACTAATGCTTGCTTTATATGAAAAATCTTGTAACCAATTATTAATGCCATAATAAGCAATTGGAGCAGCAACTATAAATGCAATTGCAACAAGAATTAAAAACTCTTTACACAGAAGTGTATTGATTTGGATTAATGAAGCACCTAAAACTTTACGCACTCCAATTTCTTTTATGCGTCGATTAGTAGTATAAATCACTAATCCTAATAACCCTAAACAGCTAATTAATATTGATAAGCCAGTAGCCCAATTTAGTAGTTTTGAAACCTTTCTTTCCTTATTATAAAATTTTTGAATACTTTCATCCATAAACTTAACCTCATAGTCATCTATTTCTGAATAAACAGATTTATAAGCATTTTTAATTTCTGAAAGTGCTCCTTTTAAACCATTAGGTGATTTATTTTGAAAAGCAATATGCACGGTCTGAAACTGACTCCATCTTGGTCGATACCAATCTCCACGTAAAGCCATAGGCTTAATTTCACTTTTTAAGGAACGTTGATGAAAATCTGCCATTACACCAACAATAGCGACGTCTTCTTCATTTAATTCAACGGTTTTTCCGATAGCATCTTCAGGAGTTATAAAACCAAGCCTATTTCTACAGGTCTCATTTATTACCAATTCTTTTATGGTGTCATTTCTAATCGATCTTCCTGCTAAGATTTCTAATTCAAATAATTTTGAGTAATTAGTATCTCCAAAAATAAATTGTAGCTCTGATTTAACTTCGTTCTCTCCATCCATGTAAGTTATTTCAGTACTATTAGTTGAAAATGATGCTGGAGCTGCACCACCAATACTAACTTTTTTAATTTGCGATATGGCTCTTAATTTTTCTGCATATAGTTCTTTTTTAGAAAGTTCACTTTCGCTCCTTGGACTACGGATTGAAACTATAGCTTCGGTCTTAAATCCCATATCTTTATTTAACAAATAATTTATTTGCTTGCCAACCAATAATGTCGCAATTATAAAAACCTGAGCGATAGTGAATTGAAATACGGTTAAAAACTTTCTAAGTTTTACTTTTTTGTCTCCAACTGCTAAATGATTTTTTAAAACTGAAACGGTATTAAACTTTGATAAAACCAATGCTGGATAAAAGCCTGATAAAAATGTAACTATGAGCAATAAAACGACTATTCCAATTAATATTAATGGTGTTTTAAAGAGCTCAAAACTTAAGCCTTCTGGCACAAAATCTGAAAACACATTGATAAGCCATTTAGATAATGCTAGTGATAATAAAGCTGATACAAAAACCAGTAAAAACGTCTCTCCCATAAACTGACCTATGAGCTGTTTTCTAGAACTGCCTAAGGTTTTTCGAATTCCAATTTCCTTAGCGCGTTGAGATGCTTGAGCGGTATTTAGATTAATAAAATTAATACAACCTAACACCAACAGAAATAAGGCAACCAAAGCTAAATTTGTTAGCAAGGTCTTGCTTGCTTGCCCTTTAGACCAATCATAAATACCATAGTCTTCATTAAAATGAATATCTGCTAAAGGTTGTAATGTAAATATTTGCTCATATCCATATTCTTTAGCCTCTTCATCTTCATGTTCTTTAGCTAAATCAGTTAAACGATTTTGAACAGTAGCCAAATTAGAAGATGCCTTTAACTTTACAAAAAGTTGAGAATTTGAGTTTGTATTATCCCACTGTTTATTAAGGAACTGATCCCTTAATCGTGTTTGAAAAAGTGTAGGATGCGAAATAAACTCTTCAAAAACAAAATCTGTTCGTTCTATAAAATTCTCTACAATTCCTGTTACAGTAATATTTAGTGAATCATTGTAAACTAAGGTTTTCCCTATGATATCGTCAGGAGCTGTATTTGGAAAATAGTCAGCAGCTCGTTTTTCAGTTAAAATAACATTATTTGGGTTTGATAACACATTTGTATCATCTCCTGCTAAAAACTTATAATTGAAAATTTTAAAATAATTAGCATCTGTATAAATGACAAAATTGGGCCACTTAAATTCTGAAGCTAATTCCTTATTCTCAACTTTTGAAGGACGTTCAATATAAAAACCGCTTACGACTTCTAAATTTAAATTATCCTTAATTGCATCTTCTAAGGCTAATGTAATACCAGGATTATAATCTTTTTCTTCTGGACTATTAAAATCTGTCACTACTCTATAAATTCGATCACTATCATTATGAAATGTATCAAACGTTGCATCGTAATAAATCATTAAACCAATAACAAACGATGCACTTAAACCTATGGTAAGACCAATAACATTTATTAGAGAAAACACCTTGTGCTTCATAATATTCCTCCATGCTATTTTGAAATAATTTTTGATCATTATTGTTCGTTTTTTGATTAATAATTTATTCTGTACGCAATGAGTTTACAGGATTAGATGTTGCTGCTTTTATCGTCTTTACAGATATTGTCATCATGGCTATAAACACAGCAATTCCTCCAGCTGCAAGGAACATCCAAATATTCAAATCAATACGGTAAGCATAATTCTGTAACCATTTACTCATTGCCCACCACGTAATAGGTGTTGCAATGAGGAAAGCGATGGCTACCAATTTTAAAAAATCCTTAGTTAAAAGTACCGTAATCGCAGAAACACTTGCTCCCACAATTTTACGTACTCCTATTTCTTTTCTACGTTGTGCTACAATAAGCAATGACATGGCAAATAAACCAATGCAACTCAAGACAATAGCTAGTAATGAACCACTTCCAATCATTGTAATCATATTGCGTTCATTATGTAGTGTACGATCTACATTTTCGTTTAAAAATGAACCTTGAAATTCTGCATTAGATTCGATTGTGTTCCAAGCTGTTTTTACCTCATTGTACGCCTGTTCTAAATTTTGAGGTGTAACCTTAACATATACGTTTCTTAAATTCCAATTAGGTAATGCAAAAAGTGACATCGGTGCAATATTCCGATCGAGTTCTTGAAAATTATAATCCTTAACAACACCAACAATAGTATACAACTTATCATCAATATTCATTTTAGAATTCAGTATTTCTTCTTCATTTAGCTGTTTTACCATCGCTTCATTGATAATAACCGACAAACTATCACTAACCAAATTTTTTCGGAATGAGCGACCTTCAACTAGATTTAAATCTAAAGTTTCAACATAATCTGCATCCACAACCAACATATGCGTCTCTACTCCTTTGCCTTTATAATCAAAACCCAAAACACTTGTAGAACGGCTTCCATCCTTACCAATACCTAAAATATTATTCGAAGCTGTAACACTTACAATATTCGTTTTATCTTGGAGTGCATCTCGAAGTAATTGCATCGCTTGTTGATCATTACGTTTTCCATTAAGTGGAAAAGCAATTACCTGATCTTTATTAAAACCCAAATCTTTGGTGCGCATAAATTCTACTTGATCCCAAAGCACGAGCGTTCCACCAATGAGCAATATGGCAATACCAAACTGTAAAACCATTAAACTATTGCGCAAGTGATTTTTTCCACTACTATCCAATTTTCCTTTTAAACTTTGTAATGTACCAAGACGGCTCATTAATAGTGCAGGATAACCTCCAGCGATTAGCGTAATGACCACGACACTCAAAATCAACACGAGCAGTAAAGAAGGATTTAATAATATTGCAAACGATGCTTCTGTTGTAAACAAGTTTTGAAACGATGGCAACAAAATATTAGCCATCAAAACCCCTAAACTTACAGATACTAAAAACACCAAAATGCTTTCTCCCCAAAACAGAAAGAACAACTGTTTTTTATTGGCACCTAAAGTTTTGCGCATTCCGATTTCACGTAATCGCTGTGCGCTTTTGGCAATACTCATATTTATGAAGTTGACGCAGGCTATAAACAGAATTAAAATTGCAATACCTAATACCAAATAAGGTATAGTGCGATTTACAGTTACAGCACCTTGATTGAAATTAGCAAATTTTACATCAGCCAAAGACAATAGTTTTATTTGTCTATAATTACCATCTGTATTGGGTTGTACGCCATCACGCTTTGCGTTATCGATCTCATTTTTATAATGTAGTTGCGTAAAATCTGTTGTACTTTTTTCAAATTGTGCAGGTGTCATTCCTTTAGAAAGTTGCATATAAACATTATGATTCTCAACATCCCATCGTCCTACTGAACGAGCATAAGCATGCTGTCCTTGACTTTTAAAATTTAATATTATATCAAAGCCCATTGAACTTGTATTAGGAAAGTCTTCCACAATTGCCGTAACATTAAACGGCACCTCTTCTCCATCTCTTAAAATAGTAACCGTTTCTCCGATAGGATTTTTCTCTCCAAATATTCGTTTTGCAGCATGCTCTGTAATAGCGACAGAAGATTCAGAAGTGATTGGGTTCTTCTTATCACCGTTAATAATAGGAAAACTGAACATATCAAAAAAATCAGGATCAACATAAGCACCATTCATATAAAGCTGCTTATCTTGAAAGCTCAATAACACACCAGAACCATTATGACGTGTTATCTTCTTAATACCTGTTGTCTCATCTCTGAGTGCTGCTGCAAAAGGTTCAGATTTTGAGGTATTAGCTTCAATACCATCTGCTGCACTATCTTCTGAATACACTTGATAAAGATAATCTCCTTGTTCATGAAAACGGTCAAAAGAAAGCTGAAACAATGCGAACATAGACAACAAAATGGCTACTCCAAATGCAGCAGTAAGGCCCATAACATTTAGTGTCGTAAATGTTCTATGCTTCCACAGGTTTCTGAGTGCTATTTTAAAATAATTTTTAATCATGATTGTTCGCTTTAGATTCGTTTATTCTGTTCTAAGTGACTTTACAGGATTAGAAGTCGCAGCCTTTATTGCTTGAAAACTAACCGTAATTAATGTTATTATTAATGCACCGAAACATGCAATCGCAAATACATCCCAACTTACAGTTGTTCTATAATTAAACTTCTGTAACCATTGTCCCATAATATAATATGCTAATGGTGAAGCAATCAACAACGCTATGACAACAAGAGTGATAAAGTCTTTTGATAATAGTAACCACAACTGACTAATAGATGCACCTAATACTTTTCTAACACCAATTTCTTTTGTTCTTTGTTCTGCAACGAAAGATGCTAATCCAAAAAGACCTAAACAACTTATAAAAATGGCCAATGCCGTAAAGACTCTAGCTAAACTAGCAATACGTTCTTCTGATCTAAATTTTGCTCCATACTCTTCATCCACAAATTGAAAATCGAAAGGTGTATTTGGGAAATTCTTTTTAAAAACACTTTCAATAAGTTCTAAATTCTCACTTGTGCTTTTTTCAGGGTTAAGTCTAACATTATAGAATGCTGTATTAGCATACTTTTCAAAGACATACATCGCTTGTTTAACTGGACTATATGGTGATTGTATGACCATATCCTCTACTACTCCAATAATTTTTAATGGCGGATTTGGATCTTCAGTATCAGAATCCCTTATGTACTTACCTATAGGATCTATAAGTCCCAAGTATTTCACTGCTGTTTGGTTAAGAATTACAGCATTAGAATCAGTTGCAAATTCTCTGGAAAACCCTCTCCCAGAAGTCACCTTTAAGCCTAAAGTTTCTGTAAATTCATATGACACTGTTGTATAAGCTAAATCTTCTTGGAAACCAACAGGTTTGCCTTCCCAAGTGTAGCCAGACCTATTTGACCATACACTTGTCATTGGTCCACTTGTACCTGCCATTTCTATAGCACCTCCTGAAGCAATAAATTGCTCGCGCATGAGATCTCTTTTTCCAACAAATTCGCTGCTCATTACTGGAACTTGAATCAGACCTTCCTTGTCATAACCAACAGGTCTATCTTTGCTAAATTGAATTTGATTCATTACCACAAGCGTCCCAATAATTAAAGCAATTGAAACCGTGAATTGGGTTACAACTAAAATTTTTCGTGGTAATGAAGAATAACGACCAGATTTAAATGTGCCTTTTAAAACTGCGACGGGATTAAATGATGATAAATACAATGCTGGATAACTACCTGCTAAAAACGCAGTAATAATTACAAACACAAATGATATTGCCCAAAATTGAGCATTTGCCCAAGGAAAAACAATAGCCTTACTCGCTAGATTATTAAATCCATTTAGAAAAAGCAGAACAATACCTAATGCAACTATAAATGAGAGGAAAACAATTAAGAATGATTCACTTAAAAATTGAAAAATGAGTTGACCACGTTGCGAGCCAATAGATTTTCTGATACCCACTTCGGTGGCTCTTTTTTCAGATCGTGCAGTGCTTAAATTCACAAAATTGATACAAGCTAATAACAATACAAATAACCCAATTACACCAAATAACCATACGTTTTCAATTCGTCCACCAGCTTGTACTCCATTTTCAAATTCCGATTTTAAATACCAATCGTGCATCGGAAAGAGAAATAACTCTGGATTATATTGCACCAACTCTGGATCCGCTTTTTTCTTTACATCTCTGATTTTTGAAGTAACAGCTTCCATAGTGGTATTGTCATTAATCTGAACAAACATTTGAAATGAATTATTACCCCAAGAACCCTTAGAATTTTCTATCCATGGCTGCGTTGTGATATAATATTTCCATGGTATTAAATAATCCATTTCATTAAATGAGTTATTCACCGGAATATCTTTATAAACAGCTCTGACTATTAAATCATCTGCATTGTTAACCATTATTATTTTACCTACTGCAGTAGCAGATCCAAATATTTTTTTAGCAGAAGTTTCTGAAAGCATTATCGAATTCTTCTCTTTAAGTCCATCTCTCTCTCCTTCAATTATTTTAAGATCTAACATATCTGGACCTCCTTCTTGCATAGCGTTTCCTTGTGTATAGATATTAATATCTCCATACTTTAAATACCTAGGCTGCTCCCAAGAAGACATTATAATATGCTTAAAATTATCATTATAACTTTCACGTAAGGCAAACTCTAATGGTCTAGGAATTGCAGGACCAGTTCCTATATCTCCATTACTTGATTGATGCTGAAAAATTTGAGCTATAGTATTCTTATTTTTAAAGTGATTGTTATAATTTAACTCATCTGCAATCCATAAACCTATAAGCATTGTAGCTGCCATACCTATAGCT
>NZ_JADGDZ010000055.1 GCF_016744625.1 Winogradskyella sp. | reverse complement strand
ATGCTGATTGGAGCTGAGCTTGTTTTTGGTTCTAAAATGCACGAAGGCTATATGCCATTGGCATTACAAGATCCTGATCCTTTCAAGATGTTTAATAAGCACAAGGATATGATTGTGCTGAATGATAAGCCATGGAATATTGAAGCACAAGCCCATTTGTTAGATGATAAGATTACACCAAATTCGTGTATGTTTATTAGAAATAATGGATTGGTTCCAAAAGATATTGATTCAAAAACATGGACATTGACCATTGATGGCGAGTCTGTTAAAAGTCAAAAAACATTTACACTTGCAGACTTAAAGTCTAAGTTTAGCCAACATACATATCAATTAACATTAGAATGCGGTGGTAATGGACGTGCAGAATTTGATCCACCAGCAAAAGGAAACCAATGGACAGTTGGTGCTGTACATTGCGCATCTTGGACAGGTGTTAGACTGCGTGATGTTTTAGAAGATGCAGGTATTAAGAGTAGTGCTGTTTATATTGGGTTTCATGCAGTAGATAAGCATTTGAGTATGGATCCAAAAAAAGAACCTATTTCTAGAGGTTGTCCAATGTCTAAAGCTTTGCAAGACGAAACATTGTTAGCTTTTCAAATGAATGGTGAGGATATTCCACTAGTTCATGGATATCCTTTACGCTTGGTTGCAGGTGGATGGCCAGCTTCGGTTTCTGGTAAATGGGTAAATAGAATTAGTATTCGTAATAAAATTCATGATGGTACAAAAATGACAGGAACGGCTTACAGAGTTCCTTGTGAACCAGTTGCGCCAGGTGAAAAAGTGAAAGATGAAGCTATGTGCATAATAGAGTCTATGCCAGTAAAATCATTGATTACATACCCAAAAACTGGAGCAATGATTAAAAAAGGGAAGTCTTTAAATATTAGAGGTCATGCATGGGCAGGAGAATTAGAAGTTACCAAAATGGAATATTCCATAGATTTTGGGTCTACTTGGAAAACTTGTACTATTGAAAAGCCAGCAAATCGCTTAGCATGGCAACATTTTTCGGGAACAGTAGATTTCCCAAAAGCAGGTTATTACGAAGTTTGGGCAAGAGCAACTGACACAAATAGATTAACTCAACCTATGTTATTGCCAGGTTGGAATCCGAAAGGTTATTTAAATAATGCATGTCACAGAATAGCAGTAAAAGTGAAGTAAATGGCCAAAGAAGTCAATTTTAGAACGGAAGTAAAAAAGCTGTATCGTTTTTTGATGTTGTTTTTTACATTGTTTTTCATTACTGGTGGTGGATTGGTTTATTATATGAATAATCCTGATGTATTTGATTTTAAGTCGAAATCAGAAACTATTTCAGCTATTCCTGTAGAAGAAGACGAAGACCGAATTGAAAGTGGGATACATGTAAGAACTGGTTTAGTTGATGCTGAAGGATTAATGATTGTAGTTAATAATTGCACCAATTGCCATTCTGCAAAGATTGTGACTCAAAATAGAATGAATACTGAACGTTGGAATACAACTATTAAATGGATGCAAGAGACGCAAAACTTATGGGATTTAGGAGGGAATCAAGAGATTATAGTTAATTATTTGGTGACTAATTATCCTCCAAAGGCTAAAGGAAGACGTATGATTTTAACTGATATAGATTGGTATGAATTGGAGAATTAGTTTTATAGGTATTGCTTTGTTTTTATTGTCTTGCCAGCAAGAAAAGACAGTAAAAAATGATGTTAGTGAAACCATATATCTTATTGAACCATTAGATTTATTAAATATAGTTAATGATCATAATATCAAAATATTAGATTTTAGAAAAAAAGAGTTTTATGTTAAAGAACATATTGTTGGAGCAATAAATATTTGGAGAACAGATATTGAAGATAAATTGTTTCTATATAGTGGTGTTATGGCAAGTAAAACTCAGATTGAAACCTTATTTGGAAAACTAGGTATTAAAACAAATGATACCATAATAGTTTATGATGATAATGGGTTGTGTGAGGCAACAAGATTATGGTGGATATTACAATACTATGATTTTAAAAATATAAAACTTTTGAATGGAGGATTGCCAGAATGGAAAGCGAATAATGGACAAGTAACATCCGAAATATCTGAATTAAGTGAGTCAGTGTTTAAACTGAGTAACAATACTATGAAGCAGTATTATATCTCAAAAGAAGAAGTTGAAGAAGCTCTATATCGCAATATGATTATTTTAGATACTAGAACTGCGGATGAGTTTTCTGGAAGGCGACAAAAAAAAGGAGCTTCTAAGGGAGGTAGAATTCCTAATAGTATTCATATTGATTGGGCAAAAGCAATAAACTATGATAGTGATAAGCGTTTAAAATCAGTAAAAGACTTGGATAGTATTTATAACACTTTGAATATAAAAAAGAATGATTCATTAATTGTGTATTGCCATAGTGGAGTGCGATCTGCGCATACAACCTTTGTGCTTACACAAATATTGGGATATAAAAATGTAAGGAATTATGATGGCTCTTGGATAGAATGGAGCTATTTCAATGACTTGCCCTTTAAAAAAGATAGTATAACAAAAAATATAAATTAAAATGGAAAAGTATTTAGATGCATTTGTTAATGCCTTTCAAGGCACATTAGATTGGACGTGGAAATCTATTCTTTTTGAAGTGCCATGGTATACCAATTATTTTTGGGGACTCATTGCTATTTCAATTTTTGTATGGCTTTTAGAAATTGCTTTTCCTTGGAGAAAAGAGCAATCAATATTTAGACGCGACTTTTGGTTAGATGCATTTTATATGTTTTTTAATTTTTTCATGTTCTCAATTGTCATCAGCGGTTTTTATGAAATTTTAGGATTACTTTTTGGTGAGATTAACATAACAGCCAAAAGTCTAGCTCTCATAAATATCTCTCAATGGGCACCATGGGCACAATTATTTGTATTCTTTATTATACTAGATTTTGTACAATGGTTTACGCATGTATTATTACATAAATATCGATTTTTATGGAAATTTCATAAAGTTCATCACAGTGTAAAAGAAATGGGTTTTGCTGCACATTTACGATACCATTGGATGGAAAACATATTTTATAAACCATTAAAAACTTTTGGTGTGATGCTAATTGGAGGGTTTGAGCCAGAACAAGCTTTTATCATTCACTTTATAACTATCGCTATAGGTCACTTTAACCATTCTAATATTAAGATTACTTGGGGACCATTAAAGTATGTCTTCAATAATCCAGTGATGCATTTATATCATCATGCTTATGTTTTGCCAAAAGGAAAATTTGGAGTTAATTATGGTATTAGTTTAAGTCTTTGGGATTACATTTTTAAAACTAATTATATACCTGAAGATAGCGGAACAATAGAAATTGGGTTTAAAGGAGATGATAAATTCCCACAAGATTTTTTAGGGCAAAATACTTATGGTTTTAAAAAGGGTCAGAATTAATTAGAATCGTAGGGTTTATGGTTTTTAGTTGTGTTTTAACTAACAATCTTCCCATCAACCATAGTCAGTTTTCTATCTGCCATAGCAGCTAATTCTTGGTTATGAGTAACGATAACAAAGGTTTGCTTAAACTCATCTCTAAGTTTGAAGAATAAGTTATGGAGTTGTTCTGCCGATTCACTATCTAGGTTTCCAGAAGGTTCATCAGCAAAAATAATATTGGGTTGATTTATTAAAGCTCTGGCAACAGCAACACGTTGTTGTTCACCACCAGACATACTATTTGGTTTATGGTCAATACGATCTTTTAAGCCTAAATAATCCAATAATTCTTTAGCGCGTTTTTCAGCTTCTGCTTTAGGTGTATTATTAATAAATGCAGGAATACACACATTTTCTAAAGCCGTGAATTCAGGTAATAACTGGTGGAATTGAAATATAAAACCAATATTTTTATTTCTAAATCTGGCTAAAGCCTTGTCATTCAAAGATTCTATGGATTGCCCATTAATGACTAATTCAGTTTCTGCCGTATAATCTGGTTTATCTAAAGTACCTAGTATTTGAAGCAAGGTTGTTTTACCAGCGCCAGAAGCACCTACGATTGATATAATTTCACTTTCTGAAATCGTTAAGTTAACGCCTTTTAAGACTTGAAGATCTTTATAGGCTTTCTTAATTTGTTTTGCTGTAATGATGGTTTTACTCATACAGTGTGAAAGTAATACTTATAGTATAAAGTCACAATACTAAGATGTAGATTTGTTTCCTTTAAAGACTGATTTTATACCATTGAAGTCTATAAAATACTGCATGCGTACTGAAAATGTATGTCGCATAGGCTGATCAAATAAGGTATTTATACTATCGGAATAATTATCTTGAGACATTGTATCTCTATTACGTAATTGATTTCTGTATAAAGCTGTTAAAAAACTACCAGGTGCAAATTGCCAAGAGTAGCTCAGATCGACATTCCAAATGCTAAAGTTAATATTTGGGCTATTTTCAATATTATCTATTGTATAACCAGAATCTGTAGTTAGACGACCATTATCTAACAAGGTAAATAAGTCATAATCATAATCCACAGTATCCCAATTATGTCTGAAGGAAAGTGATAAAGTGTTAAATGGGTTAAACGTATAATTTGCTGATATACTATTGGTAAGCGTTTGTCTATTGCGCTCTCCAAAAATTGGTTGATCATCTACATAGGCAGCATAACCTCTTTGTCCATTCGCCATCCTAAAGTCAAAACTGTAAATTAAAAGTAATTTATCATTTGGACGTACTCTTGGTCTAAAATTAAAGTTATAACCAGCTAAATCTCTACCATCCTCAACTAGAAAAAAAGGATCGAGCCTTATATCAAAAGCAAATGTTTTATTATAATTAGAAGAATAACGACCTCCAAAACTTACAACGTTTTTATAGATGAAGGATCTGCCATCTCTAGATTCAAAATAATCATATTGCTTACCTGGTTCAATATTTAATCTAAAACCGTAGTGATTTAATTTTTTGGTTTGCGCATTGTAATTGGCACCAAAGTTTGTGCCAGTAAAAGTCCCAGGATTGGCTAAATTTCTATAATTAATATAAGCGCCAATTCTATAGTTATTAAGATTCCCTTTTGGCTCAAAAGTTCTGTAAGAAACATCAGCACCAAAATTATTGAAGTTGTTTCTACGATTTAGACCTAAGTCATTGATGTTAAATTTAGTATCTGCATAACTGTGATCTGCACTATATCTCCAGTTTCCATGTGTTTTACCTACAAATACTCGACTACTAAACCCAGTTTGATTATCATCTAATTGATAATTAACATTACTCATTTTTGCTTGTGCATTAATTCTATAAGTGTTTCGTTTATTTTGAAGGTTAGCAACTAAAGCAGTAGCATTTGCATCTCTAAACTCGCCTTCTCTTAAGACATTAGTGTTAATTAAACTCACTGAAGAATTTCCGTTAAATTGTTGATCTACCACTAGAATATTATAATTAGTAAAAGGCTCAACTACAGCTTTTCTTTTGGTAATTATAGTATCTGTTACGACATTATTCTCATCAAATATTTCTTCGGATTTAATAATAGTTGCAAATGTTTTTTCAGTAATAGCATTAAAAATACCGATACCTAAGCCGTTCTTAGTTCTACCAGAAACCTTAATTGCGTTTAGAACTTTAACCTCATTAGGTACATCAGCCTCTTCATCATCATCTAAACTTAATATACCACTAGGTCTATTACCAATTCGTCTTGAAAAGAACAAATCCCCTTTAGAGAATAAATCGACTCCTTCTGTAAAAAATTGACGTTGTTCTGAGAAAGTTTGCTCAAAAGGACCAAGATTTAAAGTTACATTATCAAAACCAGCCTGACTAAAATCTGGAACAAGTGTTGCGTCTAGTGTAAAATTATCTGTAAGTCCGTATTTAACATCCATTCCAAATGTTAAATCAGTCTCTGTATCACCATCAAAGCTGTTTGCAATTCCTGTTGCAAAAGGATAGAGGTTTAAACGTACAGGTGGTTTAATGTCTTTTAAACCCACTAATTCTCCATGATATAAACCAATATTTCCTTTTGTAGGATCTATTGTATTCCAAGTAAACTGAGAACGATCTCGTCTATAATGTCTGTGAAATTGCAAACCCCAAGTTGGTTCTTCTTGATCAGCAAAACGTAAGGTTCTATATGGGATTTTTATTTCTACTATCCAACCATCATCTACAATTGTTACGGCACTTTGCCAAACGGCATTCCAACCAAAATCTTCCCCAATGCTCGGATTTGCAATCGCATCTGCTTGCTGACCAGAACTAAACACAAAGAATTGTGTGTCATTTTGGGCATCATTATTTGGATTGAGAATTACAGCGAAAAAGTCGTTTTGACCAAAATTATCACGACTAGTCAATTGCTTCATTATTTTAGAAGGATCATCATAGAGATATGCAGCGACATAAATAGCTTCATCATCGTAGGTCATTTTCACTTCAGTACGTTCTTTAGGCTGTACGGTTTCACCAATCTCTGGTCTAAAGGATATAAAATCTGTTGCGATTTCTGCATTTCCCCACACTTTATCATCTAAAACGCCATCAATTTTTGGAGCATCGGAAGTCCGTTTAATGGTTAAAGATCTTTTGTCTTGTGATTGTGATATATTAGAAAAACAAAGTATTGTAAGAAGAATAACTAAGGAACGTAAGTTCATAATTGATTGATTGATGATGGTTTAGTATAACATTAAAGATGCATTGATTAACGAGTTGTTACACTTTAATATTACAAATCTACATTCTCACACTATGCAACGCTCTTAATTAAACGTTAAAAAGTTTTAGACATTGTTAACGTCGTTTTAATGCGAAAATGGCAGGCTTTATCTTTGGAATACTTATTGCTCTAAATGAAATAGATTAATACTTAAAATTATAAATGAAAAAACACCAAATACTTTTACTAAGCTTATTGTTTGATGCTTTAGGGTATCTGTCTTTTATTATACCTGGAATTGGTGAATTCTCTGATATCATTTGGGCTCCAGTCTCAGCTTGGTTAATGACAAAATTATATAAAGGAAAAACAGGGAAAATAGCAGGAGTAATTACATTTGTTGAGGAAGCGTTACCATTTACAGATGTTGTGCCTATGTTTACATTAATGTGGTTATATACTTATGTTTTCAAAAAAGGAGACGCAATATCTAAAGCATAAAAAAAGCACTCGATAGAGTGCTTTTTTAGTAATAAAGTGATTTTATTTACTGAACATCAACATTGTTAAATGTAATGTTAAGATCTTCCGAACCACCTGTAGCAGTACCAAATCCATCAGAATCATCAGTAGAAGTTGGTTCATGTGTTAACGTTATTTGCACGTTCCCTGTACTTGCAGCACCAGCAACCCAAGTTGTATTAACACCTAATTTACTTCCATTTGGGCCATTGATATCATCTCCATCTCTAGTCATAGTTAAGTTTATGTTATTTACAGCATAAGAAAAGAAATGCTCATCTGCTTCTGGGATAATGTCATCATTTAAAACATCATCTGCAGGAGTTTCTGAAGCATTAGTTATAGCTAGACTTAAATCATATGTTGCTCCTGCAGTAAAGTTTCCTGTAACTGACTCATTAGAAGTACCGTCTTGTCCATCTGGAGCAACACTAGCCAACACAACAATATCTGTAGCATCTGCATTATTAGTAAACGTTAAAGTTACATTAGTAATTATCTCTTCGGGATTAACTGGTGGAGGATTGTCGTCGTCACTTGAACATGATGTAATTAATGTTAAGCAAAAAAGTGCGCTAACAAAAAAATTAGTTGTTTTTGTAATATTTAAATGATTGATTTTCATGGTTTTAATATTTAATTTATTTGTATTCATTTTTTTAGTAATTGAGTTCTAATTGTAATGTTATATTTCTTCCTAAGTCATCAGCAAAATAACGTAGGCGGTTTAGATAGTTTCTATACGATGTGTTAAGTATATTATTAATACTTAAAGCAACTTTTAAGTTTGTTTTTTCAGTAAAAGAAAAAGTGGCTTCATTATATAGATGTAATAAATGATAGGCTGGAGGAGGAGTACTAATATCAATCAGTGTTATTTCACCAGTAAGTTGGTCTTCTATTTCAAAATTAAAATCAGGGAATTCATTTTGTTCAAATACCCATTCTGATTTTAAGCTTGCTGAAAAATTATACCATGCTTCATTATTATATGTAATTTGATTTGTTGTATTAAAAGATGGCATATCTATTAAAGGCAAATCAGTTTCTAAGTCATACCCTTTTATAAAAGCTGTTTTATTTTGCCATTGTAAAGCATCAGTTAAATTATAAGTAGCTGTTACATCAATGCCAAATAATTCTGCATTGGTTTGTTGGTATTGCCATAATGGGAAAGGTCCTCTGTTTGTAAGTATAAAGTCAAAAGGTCTTAAGTAGATAAAATCATTAACCCTACTATAGAACACTTCAGCTAAAAGGCTAAATTTCGATGAATTAAAAGCATAAGATGCAGATAACCTATTCGCAATTTCCTGATCGAATCTTAGATTTCCTAGTTCAAATCTTGCTGCGGAATGGTGCAATCCATCACTAAACAACTCTGATACATTCGGCGGTCTACTTGCTAAACTGTAATTGAAAATGATTTGGTTACTGTCATTGATATTATACTTTATACCAGCTGATGCAGATATATTATGAAAGTTAAAAACAGGATTTGTTAAAAGTTGCGTTGGAAACTCTTCTAAAATAATATTTAAAAAATCTACATTATAGCCACGTTCTTCCCATCTCGATTTTAAATAAAACTTTTTAGCATCAATTCTATTAAAATCATATCTTAAGCCAGCATCAAAAATTAAATCATCACTTATTTGCCACTCAGCTGTTGTGTATGCTCCAAAATCATACTTTTCGTAATCTGGGATTAAACGTCTAACACCTGTATCTGGATTTGCAAAATTATCTTGAAAACGTCCCATAATACCAAAATTTATTCTTCGGTTTAGGTTAGCATCTAAATTTATATCAGCCAAAAACGTATGTGTTTGCAACTTTAAATCAACGGCCGGAATATTTCTTCTGTCACCAATTCGCACATCAAATTCTAACCTTTGGTTATTTTGGTAATCGTATTGTAAATTTATTTTACCAAAATTTTTAAAACGTTTGTAATAACTTGCTTTTGCTAAATGATGCGTAACCTCTTGTTTAGGTGCATTGATATCATAGCTAAAATCATTGATAAGACTAGGTTGCCCCGAATTTATAGCACGTTCTAAATCAAAAGTACTACCAATATGTGAAGCTCCTAAAATACCAATCTCATTATCCAAATAACTATAAAAGACTTCAAAACCAGACTCAAACTTCTTTTTACCTGTATTCATTGTAAATGCATGCGATTTTAAACCTGTATTTGTCAAATTGTAATCTGGAGCCCTAAAATCACCATTTTGTTTGAATGATCCTTGAATGTTTGCAAACCAACCCGAACTGTAACTTCTATTAAAGGTCGAAGATATATTATAACCTCGTCCATTAGATTGCCCACCAATTATGGTGCGCCCATATAGCGTATCCTTTCTAATAATTCTAATTGGATTAACAACAATAACACCTCCAATAGCATCACCACCATATGCCAAAGCTCCAGAACCTTTAATCACTGAAATTTGATCTGCAGAGTTGATATCTATGTTTGGAGCATGTTCAATTCCCCAATCTTGATCTTGTAGTCTTACATTGTTGTTTAAAATAAGCAGCCTGCTACTGTGCATTCCATTAATCATAGGTTTAACAATAGAGTTACCTGTGTTAATAGAAGATACACCAGAAACCTCTTTTAAAGCATCACCAAGATTTAAAGCACTATACTTTTTAAGTGTATTTGCTTTAAGTACAGTTTCTTGAGCTGTCTTAGTTTCTTTCTTACTTGTGTTGCCAGTAACAGATATTTCATTAAGCTCTTCAATATGATGTTCAATTTGAATAGCTTTATGCGTATCTCCTTTAATCACATAACTCACGGTTTTGGTTTCACACCCAATGTGAGATATCGTTAAATTTAAGACACCACTGCATAAATTTTCTATTTTGAATTTACCATCAAAATCAGAAACAAGATATTTATCATGTTCTTTGATATATATAGTAGCTGATATTATTGGAGTACCATCATGAAAATCTGAAAGTTCACCTAAAAAAGTATATGTACAGTTTTGATTATAGCCAAAGCATGAAAATGCTATAACTATACCAACAATGAGTTGTTTCATTACATTTATTTGTTAATGTGTATAATTTGGAATACTACACTAACTGAGGTGGACCTCTTAGAAACCTTGTTAATTGCTGATAATTATTAAAAGAAATATAATAATCTAATTTTTGTTTTGAAAACTGAAACTTTGCATTTTTTTCATATTTAGATAATACGAAAAATTGATTTTTAGTGAGCTTAAACTTGTAAAAATCACATTCTAAGTCAGACTCGTGAAAGTGAGTTGTAGCTTCATTATCCGATTCACAAACTTCATGTGTATGATGATTAAAGGCATGCGTCAGTTTTACAACAGAAGGCAAAAGCACAGCTAGTACTAGTATAAGTGCTAAAACTCTAAATATTGATGTTATGACTGTTTTAAAATTCAATCTAAAAAACGTTTAAGCCCAAATCGTCTGAGCATTTTCTTTTCAAACTCCCAGAAAAACTGGAATTGTCCAAATAACCATCCAAAACTCACTAAGAGAATCTGGTAAAATATAAGGCCAATGATAATAAATAATATCCAATATAGTAGTGGGTTTAAGTTTTCTTTAGTAATTCCTAGTAATTTAATGACTGGTCGTCCTACAAATATTGAAGAAGAACCTGTAATAGCAAAAACCATAAATACACGAATCATTTCCCACTTATAATCTAAGACCCATTTTTTTTCAAGTTTTTTGAATAGGAAGAGTATTAACTTTAGTAACAAGAAAAAGATGATAATAGAAATTACTGAAATTATAAGGGTTCCATAATCTTTTAGAAAAGCATTTGAAATTTTAAAAGCTGAATAGCCTAAAATAACAATACCAAAAAAGGGAAATAACAACTGCCAATTATGTTGAATTTCCCAATGTTTTTTAAATTTTTCCATAGCACTATAAAAGTGCTGCGAATTTACATTAAATTCTAGGATTGAACGATGTTAATTTTTGCTTATATTTTAGTTGAAAATATATAAAGTAGTTGTATAATTTATAATTAATCTCATAGCCATAATCTGTGCGCTGATCATAATCAATTCTAAGTTCATAAAGGTTTGGGTCATATCTCATTGGCTGTAAGTTTCTTTGGTTCCATGCTTGTACCAATAAAAAATTCCTTGTTTCTAAATACTGTTGAGAATAAAATCCTCTCGGTCGTGCAGTACTATTTAACCATCCATTAAAACCTGGTTCTATAATAATTATTTCGTAATCGCTTTCGTCACTGCTAATAGAAACAGTATCGCTTTGCACCAAGCTGTTTTCAGTATCATTATTAATTGTTTGTTCTTTATTGTAAGATTTACAACTAGCAATGAGTATGAGAATAATAATAAATGGAATAATCCTTTTCATGTATCTGTTTATATTTTTTTCATTGACCACATGCTGTTTGCTCTTAATCATTTTTCTTAGGAAAAAAAACTTTGAGTCTGCTCGTTTCATAATTACTAAAGGTATTAAAATTTTGTGAGTGTATTTAGCTTTTTACTACGATTTAACACTGCAAATCAATACTATAATGTATTGATATCAAATCGTAATTTAGTTAACGAACCTTATGAATGAGTAAACCTATTCTTTCTGAAAGGATTAGGATTATAAACAAAAAAAAAGCAGCTCTTATAGAACTGCTTTTATATATGATTGTATGTGGAATTTTATTTTCCGAATAAACCGCCTAAAAGACCTCCAAGACCACCTTTTTTCTTTGCTCCTCCTAATACCATACCAGCTACATCATCAAGAACGCTACCGTCACCATCAGCATCTAACATTTTTTCTAAGAAGCTTTGTTCGTTAGTTACAGGTCCAGAATTGCTAGCTCCACCAAGTAAGCCTCCTAAAAGACCTCCTAAGTCGCTTTGAGAACTTACGTTGTTTTGTTTTGCTTGTTTTCCTAAAACACCCATTAAAATTGGTGCAGCAACTTTAAGAATGTTAGCTACAGAACCGATATCTAAACCAGATTTTTCACCAATTATTTTTTCAACACCTTGTTGTCTGTTACCAAGTACGTGACCAAGAATTTTAGAACCATCAGTTTTAACTTCATCATTAACTCCACCACCAAACAAACCGCTAAGGTTATCTAAAATGCTTCCGTCATGTTTACCACTTAAAGCTCCCATAAGGCCTTGTGCTCCTTCTGGAGTTGAAGCATTACGTTCCATTGCTTTCATAAGTACAGGTAACGCCATTGTTAATACGCTACTTGTTTTATTTTGATCTGTTCCAGTAGAACCAGAAACACCGCTAATGATTGTTTTTCCTAAGTCACTGTTTAATAAGTCTAAAATTCCTGCCATTTTGTTGTATATAATTAAGGTTAATAAAATTAAGCATATGAAGGTACAAAAAAAGTCCCACAATTGTAGGACTCATTTTATTTGATTTGGTCACATTTTTTTAAAATTAATTCTCAATTTTGAGTTATGAGAATTTTTTAAACTTTTGATTTTCAGCTTTTCAACAGTGCTAAGGAAAACCTATAGCGAAAATATTTAACCTAAAATATTTATGATCTGTTCGGCTAATTCTGTACCAATTCTATCTTGTGCTTCATTTGTTGCAGCACCTGTATGAGGTGTTAATGATAATGCTGGATTCATTAATAACTGAACCTCTGGTTTTGGTTCCTTTTCAAAAACATCTAAAGCCGCTCTCGAAACCTTACCACTTTCAATAGCTTTAACAAGTGCAACTTCGTTAACAACGCCACCACGTGCAGCATTGGCTATAATAACACCATCTTTCATTTGGTTGAATTCCGCTTCGTCAATAACGTAGTCTTTTTGAGCAGGTACATGCAGAGTTAAGAAATCTGCTTGTTTTAAAACGTCTTCTTTTGAAATGGTCTTGATTTCAAAATTTACTTTTTGTCCATCAAAGAAATCTAATTGTAAGTCAGCTTTTTCCATAAATGGATCGAAAGCCACTACTTTCATACCAGCTCCTAATGCTACTTTAGCTGTGGCTTGACCAATACGACCAAAACCAAGAACACCTAAAGTTTTACCTTTTAATTCTGTTCCTTTTGCGTAAGCTTTCTTTAAGCCTTTAAAGTTTGCGTCACCTTCTAATGGCATATCACGATTAGAGTTGTGTAAATAACGAGCTAAGCCATAAAAGTGACCAAAGACCAATTCTGCTACCGAATGTGATGATGCAGCTGGAGTATTAATCACATTTAAACCTTTGCTACGTGCATAATCTACATCGATATTATCCATACCAACACCACCACGACCTATAACTTTTAGGCTAGGACAGTTGTCGATTAAATCTTTTCTTACTGTTGTTGCGCTTCTAACTAACAACACAGAAACTTTATTTTCGTTGATGTAGTTTTCTAATTGTTCTTGTGCAACAGTTGTTGTGATAACTTCATATCCAGCAGCTTCTAAAGCGTTAATACCACTTTGAGAAACTCCGTCGTTTGCTAATACTTTCATTTTTATATGTTTTGTCATTGCGAGGAATTATGACGTGGCAATCTCTTTAAATAGATTCCTTCACTTCGTTCGGAATGACGATTATTATTTATGCTTTACTTTCTAATTCACTCATTACTTCTACAAGTGCCTTTACACTATCCAAAGTTAAAGCGTTGTACATCGATGCTCTATAACCACCAACACTTCTATGACCATTTAAACCGTTAATACCAGCTTCTTTTACCATAGCTTCAAATGTTTCTTTTAGATTTTCATTTTCTAAGGTAAATGTAGCATTCATCATAGAACGATCTTCTTTTACTGAATAGCCTTTGAATAATGGATTTAAGTCAATTTCAGAATAAATTAAACGTGATTTCTTGTCATTTTCTTCTTCAATCGCTTTAATGCCACCTAAATCTTTTAACCATTGTAAAGTTAGCATTGATACATACACAGGGAATACAGGTGGAGTATTAAACATACTGCCTTTTCCGATATGTACTTTATAATCCATCATTGAAGGAATTTTACGAGACACTTTACCTAAGATGCCTTCTTTAATAACAACTAAAGTAGTTCCTGCAGGTCCCATATTTTTCTGAGCACCAGCATAGATTAAATCGAATTGAGTAAAATCTAACTGACGTGAAAATATATCGCTACTCATATCACATACCATTGGTATTGGTGATTTTGGGAAGCTTTTCATTTGGGTACCAAAAATTGTATTGTTAGAAGTACAATGAAAATAATCATAATCTTCTGGTATGTCGTAACCTTTTGGGATATAATTATAGTTAGCAGCCTTAGAAGAACCTACTTCGTAGATATCATCATAAATCTTAGCTTCTTTAATCGATTTGTCTGCCCAAGTTCCTGTGTTTAAATAACCAGCTCTTTTTTCTAGTAGATTTAGAGCGACCATTAAAAATTGTGTGCTTGCTCCTCCTTGTAAAAATAAAGCTTTATAACCTTTACCTTCTAAACCTAATAACTCTAAAGCTAAGGATCTAGCATTTTCCATAACATCTACAAACGGTTTGCTACGATGCGAAATTTCTAAAAGTGATAAGCCTTCATCAAAGTCTAAAACAGCTTCTGAAGCTTTTTCCATTACCGATTTTGGTAATACACATGGACCAGCACTAAAATTATGTTTTTTCATGAATATTATATTTTTATTTCCGTGATTCTAATGTGATTACAATAGAAAATTGTGAAATTATATTGATTAAAATTTAAACAGTTACAAAGGTGCTAATTAATTGCTTAAAATGTGTTGCGAAATTGATAATTTTTGACCTATATTTTTAATAAGAATTCAACAGTGTCCACATTATCAGCATAATCGTACAGTTGTGGATTTTGTGTTTCGCCAAAAGCTATTTCATTGTTTACAATCCCACTAGCAACAACGCATTGTATTTTGTCTTTTGTTAATGTGAGTTTTTGTTGTAATTCTTCAATATTATTATAACACTCGTAGAATAGCGTTGCAATAGGTGAGGCGTAGCTTTTATCTTCCTTTATCATCATAAAGCCATTTTCTAACATATCAAATTCACTCATTAAATATACAGCCTTATTATAATCGTAGTTATTTGCATATTTGGCTTCATTGATAATAGGGTGCCATTTGTAAATTGCATTAAAGAAGGCATCGAAATTATAGTTCTTTGGCACAAATAGTTTAGAAACGTTTCTACAACCTAAACCATAATATCTAAAGACATCATCAGATAAAGAATCTAATTGTTCTTTGGTCTCATTTTCAGTTAATACAGCAACGGAATTCCTGTTTTTTCTAATGATAGACGGTTTGTCTTTAAAATAATACTCAAAATAACGTGCTGTATTATCACTTCCTGTAGCAATTACGGCATCGAAACCTTCAAGTTTTTGTTCTGTAAATTTAATCTTGCCTTTAAACTCAGGTTCTACAATTTCTAAATACTTAGCTAAAAAGGGTAGGAGGTGTTTATCGTTAGAGGATTGTTTTACTAAAACATTATGACCAGAAATAAGGACACTCAAAAAATCATGAAAACCAACTAAAGGAATATTTCCTGCCATAATTATGGCAACGGTTTTTGAATTTGAAATATTAAAGTTGTACTTATTTGTCCAGTGATTAATGTTGTTTTCTGTCAGAGCTTTAGACCAAGACTCAATGCTAAATAAAATATTTTTTTCTGTAAACCAACCATTATGTTCTTTAGCGAGTTTCATTTGATGTTTAAACCCATTAAAAAATAAATCATTAGCAATAATAGTATCGTCTTTTTTTATACCATTAGTTGTAAATTGACATAAAAAGGCACCTAATTTTGTAAATGCGTTAATTCTTTGTTGTAAATCCATATTGGGTTTGGTTATACGATGTTTTGGCTCTATTTTTGCATTTGCAAAATTACGGAAAGTAAAAAGAAAAAGATAAATTACTATGGCAATTATAATCACTGACGAATGTATAAATTGTGGAGCATGTGAGCCAGAATGCCCAAATACAGCTATTTATGAAGGAGCAGACGATTGGCGTTACGCTGATGGTACAAGTTTAAAAGGAAAAATAGTGTTACCAAATGGTAAAGAGGTAGACGCAGAGGAGACACAAGAACCTATAGATGACGAGGTATATTACATTGCACCAGATAAGTGTACGGAATGTATGGGCTTTCATGAAGAACCTCAATGTGCGGCAGTTTGCCCTGTAGATTGTTGTATTCCTGATGAAGACCATGTTGAAACAGAAGACGTATTACTAGGTAAACAGCGTTTTATGCATCCAGAAGATTAGACGCTAAGCGTCATTTAATTATAATAATCCTGAGTCTTTGGCTTAGGATTTTTTTTGTTTAAATTGAATTATGAAATACTTGTTAATCATCTATAGTTTAATATCAGTTCTTTCTTGTGAACAAAAAGCCAGCCAATCTATAGAGCCTTTAAAAATAGAGGCAATTGATGATATTCCTTATTTGATGACGCAAATGAAGCTCGATTCAGTTTTTGAGATTGTTACTTTTGGTAAGTACGGTACAGCTAAAGTAAGTGATACTTTAAATTATTACAGGCTTATTGACAAGAACGTTGTAAGCCAGAAACTTAAAAGTTTTATGTGTTGCACTTATACTTATGTGTATGATACTTTAGGATTATTAACTATAAGAACTCAGTTTTCGGATTACTCAGAATATTCTACTTCAACTTATAAGAGAAATGAAGACCATATTTTTGAAACTAAGAAAAGTAATATGAGTACTACTATTAATTATAGTTACGACATAAAAAACGAACTTCTCGTTGCTAAAATAGGAGAATCCAATTCTAAAACCGCATTTATTGAAGCATCAACTTTTGAGTATAACATTAAAAAACAATTAGCCGTAAAAAGTAGCAAAACCAATAATAATGATCCTGATTCAGGAATTAATTATAGCAAAATTATAACAACCTATTCTTGGGTTGAGAATCATTTGAACAAAACTAATGAAAAGGCTTATTTTCCTAATGATATGGGTTATTTTGAAACCATTACAGCATTTGATTCAGATGGGTTTCCTGCTTCAAAAATTATAAAAAAGAATATGGATGTTATTTGTAAAACTATTATAGAGCGATACTAGGCTTTATTTTACTACAATATATTTCAATATTAATAGTATTATTTATTTTTTAAATTATGAATTATCAAGATGAATTTGTCGTGTTTTGGAAGCAAGTAAAAGAAAGTATTAATGAAGGTACTTTTGCAAAATTAACTATGGCTAAAACCATTGGTAAACCCGAATTAAAAAATATATTCATTAGACCAATTTATTCTGATGATGACTTTAAGGTTTTGCTTAAATACAGTTTTAGACCAAGAGAAATCGAGGATATAGAAGAAGAAATGACATTAGAAGAGTCGCTTACGATCTTAAAATCACATCTAAAATCTTCTTTTTTATCTGTTTTATTATTTACCATAAAAAAGGATGTTAACTTTAAAGTTAATAAGAAAGGTATAGGTAGTATTACAGAAAGCTCGCCAACATTTAAAAATGTAATACAAGCATAGAATCATCTAAAACAGTTCTTCTTATTGTATAAATTAATTACGAATATTTATTATAAAGTAAAAGTAGAGTTAACTTTATCAGAGATATTGAAGAAGTTTCTAAAAAAAAGCTATTGGAGTATGAGTAATACTTTGTTGAGATGACTAATAATTAAATAGAAATATTGAGCCTTTGGCTTGGGATTTTTGTTTAATAGTAATATAGTATTTCTATAATCACTTGACTTTCATCAAGTTATTTACTGCGCAAAAATACTTGTTTTCTAATCTCAGTATTTGTGCTCTTATATATATTTATTTGTGGATGTAGTTTTGAGAAACTTTAAAACATAAAATATTATGGCAGGAATTTTAGTTGCAATTACAACATCAATTGTAGGAGGACTTATTACATCTGGATTAGAAGCAGGTGCAGGATGGGTTCTAAAAGGAATCGAAGGAGATACTGGTCAATCAGAATCAGAAGCTCTAGCAAAAGAATTAAACTATATTGAAGGAGCCGTCAGTGGTCTTCAAAAAGAATTAGCAAAGGATACTGCATTAATTCTCACAGAATTAAAAGTTATTCAGCAGCAACAATTGTATCAATCTTGGGAAACAAGAGATAATGATTTACAAGATTACATTACTAAGATAAATGTTCAATACACTAGATTTTTATCCTATGCAAAAAACCCAGATACAACATCTAAAGCAGATGTAGCAAATCTTGTCACTGAAATTTTAGACTCTAACTCTGGAGCTGAAGTGTCTTTAGCTGAGATTAACACTTTATTAAAAGGCTCAGGACCAAATAAAGGTGTATTACAATTGTACAGAGAAATGACAGAGCCAATTATTACTGACAGTAAAATTGATGGTTATGATGCTTTAAACTCATACTTCCAGTATTTTATGGATGCGAGTTATGCACAATGCAGAGCACTCTATTTATTAATTGAAGCTTTCCATTACCAAAATAATAATGGTGTTGCTGAAGAGCAATACGATAATTATAGAAAGTTAGCACTCTCACAAGAGTTACCTTTTATTAGCAATGTGCAATATTTTTTACGTGGAGCAATCCTTGGAGGTATAGTTAAACCACCTCATGCTAAAAGAGGTTATACTTTAGGGTTGGTTAATGCTTATCAAGATTTTTGGGGTCAAAGCGCTTATGTTTCTGGCTATACACCTACAGCTGCTAGAGCTAAGGCAGAACGCATTTTTAGCAATTCGTTAGCATTGAAAAACACTGAGAATCGAGTTGTTATTAATATGGTTTACCAAGAAAATTATGGAACCCTAAAACCTTATTTTTTAGATAGTGTACATGTGCCAATAGTATCAGCGTCACAGCCTTCAGCTGAAATTCAGCCAACAAAATCAGATGTTATAAAAATACCTAAAGCTGTTAAAGCATTTCCTAGTTATAATACCCAAGCTTTAAACTTAAAGCGCATGGTGTATATTAATGTACCAGGAGATTCCTATCAAATGAAAGATATGAATGATCAATCTGGTCTGGCTCCTAAAGATGGTTCATCTGGTAGGCATATTTACTTTCAACATCCTAAGTATTTAGATTATTTACTTATTGTTAATGAAGGTAGTAAGCATACCTCAATGGATTTTGCATGCTATCATACATTGTCAGCTTGGGTTGAAGTAAATTAAGCTTTAAAAAGTTGATTTTAGAAACAATAAAGAACCAACATCGTCTATTAATCGCTGGGCTTGCTCAGGACGATGTTGGTTTGTCAAATGTTTTAAACGCCATAGTAGAAGAGTTGAAGAATTCTTGGAGTATTATGGTCTTTGCATACGGATTAGAAGATAAAAGCTATAAATCTGTAGAGCATGTAAAAACAGAATTATCGATACTACCAAATTGGGAAAAATCTACACAAATACATTTTAAAACTGTAATAAATGATTTTAAACCAGATGTGATTCTTATCATTGGGAGTCCATGGAAAACATCAGATTTTACAGCGGTTGCAGCAAAGTACAAATTGGCAAAATTAGCTGTTTACATGCCTGTCGAAGGACGACCAGTAGATAAGCGCATAGTAGATAGTTTAGCTGGAGTAGATTTATGTATCACATATACTGAGTTTGCAAAATCTGCATTAAATGATTTAAGAATTGATAATAACCTTAAACTAATTAGTATTGGTCATGGTCACGATACGTATTATAAGCCAATCACTACTAGTAATTTACCAGCGGAATTAGGATTTCGCCAAACTTTAAGAGAAAAGCTCTTTCCTAATCACCCAGAGTATTGGAAACGGCCAATGCTATTAAACTCTAACCGGTCTTATTATAGAAAAAGGCTTGATCTCACTATAAAAGGTTTTGCTTTAGCTTTAAAAGAAATAGATGCAAGTCTATATCTTAATATTGCTAGACTTAAACGCTATGAGCGCAGCAAGCTAGAAGCACTAATTAAATCACTTGGTATTGAAAACAATGTAATGCTCAACACCTTAAATGGGCATGTACAATCTATTCCTAAAGAACAATTATTAAAACTTTACAATACTTGCGATATTGGTATTACAACAGCAATGGGAGAAGGTTGGGGACTTTGTGTTTTTGAACATGCGGCAACAGGAGCTGCTCAAATAGTTCCAGATCACTCAAGTTTTTCTGAAAACTGGCCTAACCAAACGGCGCTAAAGTTTAAAGCAGAAACACCAGTTTATGTAGAAGCAGAAGCTGCAGAAATGTATGAAGGAAAGCCAGAAGCTATAAGTAGCACTATAAAACAAATAACAGCAAACACATCGCTAATAGATTTGTATGGGCAAAATGCTTTTGAGCATGTGAACAATGAAAAATATAAATGGTCTACAATAGGTGCGAACTTTGATAGCGCTCTAAAGTTTCTTGTGAATGATGTTGTTTTGAACTAAATAGTTTTTCTTGAAAATCACGTAGTTTTACGTATTGACATTTTGTAAATTAAAAATTAGCTTCGCTTATAGTCTGTTTTAAGTCATACTTATTAGAGTTATAACCAATTAAGAAAGATTTTAACAACGAATACATAGAAAAATGGATCAAACAAAAAACACGATTATTATTCACGACGGAGCTACAGACGAATTGATGTCAATTCTATTTGCAGCAGCGATGCCAAATGTTAGTATAAAAGGAATACTAGTATTAAATGCTGACTGTCAAGGTTTTCCAACAGCAAAAGTTAGTAGTAAACTTCTTGATCTCGTTGATATAGAGCACATACCTGTAGCAGTATCAAATGCAAGAGCTTGGAATCCATTTCCATGGACGTATCGTCAATACTCATTAATGGTAGATCTTTTTCCTATTGTAAATCAATATAAAGAGGATGTAAAGGTGCCAGACCCTCTTATGAATTACCCTTTGGAGCATATGGTAGATAAAGTGTATCGTGAGAATAACAATTCGCCAGTAACATTGCTTTGTCTTTCTCCTGTAACTGATATTGCAACTGCCATTAAGAATGACCCTGATTTTTCAAACAAAGTTGATGAAATCGTATGGATGGGAGGTGTTTATATTACTGAAAAGACACCTTTTGGAAATATTGATACTGGCATAGCTCCTGGAGCTAATCCTAACGCAGAATGGAATGTGTACTGGGATCCACATGCAACTCAAGAGGTGTTAAAATCGGGTATAAAAATTAAAATGTTTCCTCTTAATGTTACTAATGACGTTACTTTATCTGGTGATATAATTCGAGAGCATTTTATACCTGGTAGTAAGCAATTCCCTGCCTTAGACCTTGCGGTACAAATGTATGCTTTAGTAGCCTTTCAATATGGGTTTAGCTTCTGGGATACTGCGGCAACTGCTTATCTAGGTAAACCTGAGTTGTATGACTTAAAAAAAGCATTTGTAGACATTGATACAGGCAATAATCCTGCAACACAAGGAACAATGACGGTTAAGTTTATTACAGACGCTGAACCATTAGAATCATCAATAGAGATAGCATCAACGATTAATGTAAATAAGTTTTATGAGTATTATGTAGACCAACTTAAGACCTTAAAATTTAAATAAATTAGCTGTTTTTAAAAAAATTACGTAGTCCTACGTATTGACAACACGCTTATTTAGTTTTACTACCAGTATTAATTTATGGTTTAACTAATTTTAAAATTATGAGTCAAAGAATACCACAAATGATAGCTATGGGCAAAGTCGCTGCCGATGGTACAATAATTAGAACAACTCCGAGCATAGAAGTGACTTTTGGTTCTAATCCAAGCGATTTATTAGGTAGTGGTTACAAAAGAACCTATATCGTAAAGTTACCAAATAGACTAGTTTGTGATGGGAATTAAATTACATTGTGCAATTATCAACTGAGAATTTTGGAGAAGATGGTCCCGATCATTCACTGACAAATATAGCTTATCTTAATCAATCTGCTAATGGTTTTGAAGTAATAGTTTGGGGTGATAGAGCTCAAACAACGAGTGGATTTTCCTCAGTGAAAGTAGATTAGCATTTTGTTATTTATGATATGTTATAAATTATTGAATTATGAGTTCAATAGCTTAAACCTTAACCAATTTAAAATCCTGAGTCTTAGACTTGGGACTTTTTTATGATGTAACTTATCTCAATAAATTGCTACTAATAAAATGGGAAGTACATTAACTTAAAGCAAAAATGAAGAAAGAAAATATTCAATCAAAAAGTATTGGTATAGGAATGATTATTGGTTGTGTCATTGGTATTGTAACAGATAATATTGCCTTATGGTTGAGTCTTGGACTTGTTTTTGGTGCTGGTTATGGTCAAACACAGGCAAAAAAAGGTAATGATGAAGACGACAAGTCTTAAATGAAAATTACGTAGTTATACGTATTAACATTATGCTTTAGAAAAATTAACTTTGCTTACGCGTGCTGAATTTGTTTCAGTAACGTTTGATATAAGTCATTAAAACGACGTCATATCAAATCGTTGGCTGTCATTCCTACATTTCGTTAAAAACTCTATTCTCCTTCTGAAAACAACCAAAAAATAAAAAATTGAATAAAAATTCCTAAAAGTGTGATTTTTTAAAAAGTTCGCGAATAATAAGTAAACTAACTTATTATAATATGGCAACTAGAAAAATTATTGGAATTGTATTTTCAGTTATAGGTATTCTATTTAGCATAATCTTCCTAATACAAACGGACTTAAATATTAATTTAAAAGAATATTTTGATTATTCTCTTAAGAGTTATTTCAGCTTATCCTATTTTAATCTAATATTACCTCTAATTCTTTGCTTTATTCTTTTGTATGGAGGTGTTTTATTAATTATAAAGCCAATAAAATCTAACCCAGTTTTAGCCTTATTCGGATTTACTGTACTTGAAGAAATTATGTTCAGTTGGTTTGGTTTAATTTCTATTGATTTTCCAATGTATGTTGTCGCAATATTTTTTTCTAGTGCATTACTTGCATTATGGATTGCTTATTCAGACACTATTAACCAAAAACGTTTATCTCTAAAAGA
>NZ_JADGDZ010000147.1 GCF_016744625.1 Winogradskyella sp. | reverse complement strand
CCTTAAAACCTCTTCTTGTTTTATAGATATATGATCGTAATAAATTAAGGTATAAAATGGAAAATTTGCTTTCTAACTTTAAAAACTGTTTTTTTGTAAAACCCTTATAAGGATATAATACATCCTTAAACTAATTAATTTACCATACATAGGTACTATTCCTAAACTTGTACTTTGCGGTATTATATTTGTCAAATTATTTATTGTGAAAAACATTTTAGCCCTTAACTAATATGAACATATTAATAACTTCAGCTGGTAGGAGAGTATCTCTTGTGAGAGCATTTCAAAAAGAGCTAAAGAAGGTATATCCTCAAGCAAAGGTATATGCTTCTGATTCTGATCCTATGCTTTCAGCTGGTTGTCAGGTAGCAGATGGCTTCTTCGAAGTACCTAGATTAGATGAATCTTTATATTTAGAGTCATTGATTAGTATTTGTAATGACAATGGCATCTCACAAATAATACCGACAATAGATACTGAGCTTTTTCAATTGGCAAATTATAAATCGAATTTTGAAAAAAATAATATAAGTATTATAGTATCATCTATTGATTTTATTGAGAAGTGTAGAGATAAAAGAGAAATACATAAATTTTTTGAATCTAAAGGGATTACAGTAGCTAAAGAATATTCTAAAGACAATTATAAATTACCACTTTTTATAAAACCCATTGATGGTAGTAGAAGTGTAGACACTCATCTTATTAAAGATCAAAAAGATATAACTGAGTATCATCTAAACAATGATAAATTAATGTTCTTAGAATATATAGACCATAATGAATTTGACGAATATACTTGTGATTTATACTACTCAAAGACTAATAAGCTAAAGTGCGCTGTACCTCGTAAGAGACTAGAAGTGAGAGATGGTGAAGTGTATAAAGCAGTTACAAAGAATAATGCTTTAGTTAACTATATAAAGAAGCATTTAAAACATATTGAAGGTGCTGTTGGTTGTCTAACTGTTCAGTTTTTTATGCACAAAGAGGATAATACTAAAATTGTAGGAATAGAAATAAACCCTAGATTTGGTGGTGGTTTTCCTTTATCATATTTAGCAAATGCTAATTTTCCTAAATGGATTATTGAAGAATACAAGCTAGAGCAAACCATTGAAGATAAATTTGATGTTTGGGAAAGTGATTTGCTAATGATTAGATACGATGATGAAGTTTTAGTTCATGGATATAAAGATTAACAAGCATACTGTTGTAGTTTTTGATTTAGATGATACGCTCTATAATGAAATAGAGTTTTTAAAATCTGCCTATCGTCATATCGCAAAAAAAATGGATACTGAAAACTGGAAACCACTTTATAGTGTTATGCTTTCTTTGTACAGATCTGAACAGAACGTTTTTAATTTTTTAGTTAAAAAGTATAGTGTTGATATTAAGGTTCTTATAGAAATGTATCGTAATCATATCCCTGATATAGAACTATTTGATGGTGTTTTGGAAGTGATGAATTCCATTAAATCAAATAATGGTCAACTGGCAATAATTACTGACGGAAGAGTAAAAACACAATCAGCCAAACTTAAAGCTTTGGGTATTGAAAATCTATTTGATAAAATTATAATTTCTGAAACTCTAGGGACAGAAAAGCCAAATGAAGCTAATTACAAAGCTATTGAAACTTCACTAATTGGTTCAGAGTACTATTATATAGCAGATAATCTTAAAAAAGACTTTGTAACACCTAATATTTTGGGATGGGCAACTATCGGACTAATTGATAATGGTTTGAATATTCATAGTAACTCACATCAGCATTGTACCGAAGCTTATATGCCAGACGACTTTATATTGTCCTATAAAGAGTTGAAAATTACTTAACAGTTTTAATGTTGACCTTCTCTGTACTTTGGGAAGAACCCTGAATCTTTCGAATTAGTTGAAAGCTCATCGTAAACCACTTGATTCACAATATATTTCCAGATTTTAAATATCTTAAAATCCTTTGAAAAAGAAGCTTTAAACTCAAATAAAGAGTCTTCTTGACTACCTAAACCTCCACCAAGGTTAAAATAAGTGAACCCTTCCTCAGTAGCTTCTAGACGCATTTCGTCTAAAAACAATTTTGAAGGTTTCATTCTTAGAAAATCTGTACGTGTACCTGATAAATGAAACTGAACCATATCATTTGTTTTAACAAACATAGAACCAGCAATATATGAGTCTGTTTCGTTGTCTTTAACTAATAAAATGTCAGTTTTAAAATCTTCTATTTCCATAAAGTTTAGAAAATAATCTTTATCAAAGAAGTAATAATCTTCTGCATCTAGGCGATGCATGTTTTCGTGATAGATATCAACAAACTCTAGAATGTCTTCTTTTGTTTTAGCCTTATGTACTGTACATTGTCGTTTTAGCTTATTAACTTGGTTTTTATTAGATTTTCCGTAAGCTCTTCTTGATTCTTCAATTGGTAAGGACACATCTATATTCACCACTTTTCCTAGATCTATTACATCACCTAGATTATTTAGAATTGTATCTTGTTCTATGTAAGGATGCAATCTACTAAACACTGAAATAATATCTTTTTCTTTAAAATAGGTGTTTAATTTAGATTGAAATTTAGAATAGTCGTAGTCAGTATCAGTGATATTTGTTAAAGGGCCAGAATAGCCATATACAGATGTAAAGTCGAAATATGGTGTGTTTTCTATAGGTCTTAAAACTAGAGGTAAAGCTATAATATTAGTATCGTCTTTAAATACTAAAAGTATAGACACCTCATTCTTTCCTATAGATATAGAATGATAGTCATAAGTATGGTAAAAATCATAATTACCAATTTTATTTAATATGTGATTCCAGTCCTTTTTAAGGACAACTTCGTTAATCATTAAATAGCTAATTTAATATAAAACTAAAATATAAATTTAGTTCTTAGTACCTGTAAACATTGGCATGTCCATAGTCTCAGAATTATTTATATCCTTTCTGTTTATAACTTTGTCTATGGTTTTAAAAATAATCCTTAAATCTAGTGAAAAGGATTGGTTTTTTACATAATAGACGTCATATTCAAACTTTTTCTCCCAACTAATAGTATTTCTACCATTAACTTGTGCCCAACCTGTAATTCCTGGTAAAACATTATGTCTTTTGATTTGCTCATCATTATAATGTTCTAAGTATTCAGGCAAAAGTGGGCGAGGACCGATTAGGCTCATATCACCTTTCAAAATGTTTATTAATTGTGGAATTTCATCTAAAGAATATTTTCTACAAATATCTCCAGTTGTAGTCACACGCTCTAATGCTGGTAACAAATTACCTTCGCTATCTACATTGTCATTCATAGTTTTTAACTTAATGATTGTAAATAGTCTACCTTTTTTTCCAGTACGCGTTTGGTAGTAGAAAGGTTTTCCTTTATTAGAAATGTAAAGAATGATAATAAGAGTAATAAATAATGGAGATATCAAAAGCAATCCTACAAATGCTGCAAGAAAATCAAAAAGACGTTTGATAATAACTCTATAGATGGTTCTCATTATTATAATTTTTATTTCGTTCTAATAATTGATGCAAATAAACTGCTTTTTGGAAGACCTCAAAACATTTTCGTTTAAAGTCACGATTTTAGAGTTTTAGGTGATTTAAACACAAAACAGTTATATGTTTACTTCTTTTTTTATGAGATTAATTAGGTCATTATTAATAATATCTACATCAAAACGCTCTTCAGCATATTTTCTGCTGTTTATACCCATTTCCTTTATTTTCTCAGGATTAGTAATAAAGAATTCCATTGGTTTAATCAAAGCATCAAGATTTTGAGGTTCTATTAAAAAACCATTTACACCTTCTCTAACAGATTCTCTACAACCAACTGAATCAGTTGTTATTATTGGGTTTCCGCATGCACAAGCTTCTAGAGTTGTTCTTGGTAAACCCTCTCTATAGTAACTTGGTAGTACAAAAACATCCCTCATATTTAGATGTTCTTCAATATTACGTTGAACACCATGAAATATAATTACGCCTTGTTTGTGTAGTTCATTTAATTCATCTTCACTAATTGCGGAAGGAGAGGTTTCTGGTGCGCCAATTAAATGAAATTCAGCTTTTGGATATTTCGCTTTTAAGGTTTTTGCAGCCTCCATGTACAAAGCAATTCCCTTTTCCTTTATTAATCTTGCAACTAATAGAAAACTTACTTTATCTGAAGCACTCTTTTCTATGAATTTAAACTCATTAAGATTTACTCCAGAGCCACTTACAAAATCTACCTTTTGTTTTTTAGAAATCACTTTTCTATCTAAAAACAATTGATAATCATCTTTATTTTGAAATACAATAACTCTGTTCTTTCTAATGGATAATTTATATAGTGTTTCATTAAATCGTTGTAATAGCCTTGCCTTAGCTGTTAATCCCGTAAAGGCATAACCAAGCCCTGTAATTAGTGAAATTACAGGGATTTTGCACATGTTCGCAGCCATAGAACCATAAATAACAGGTTTAACAGTATACGGAAATACAAGATCTATCTTATTGTCTTTCATAATAGATTTTAACTCTAGAATAGACTTAAAATCTTTCATTGGGTTTAAACC
>NZ_JADGDZ010000054.1 GCF_016744625.1 Winogradskyella sp. | reverse complement strand
GTAAACAGGTTATTAATGTTATTACCTTTTTATTTTTGGCATTAAATCTATCTATATTAATTTTCTGTTTATTCACAGTTAAATCATGTAATGGATTGCCTGTTAAAAAAACATATTGATCATCTATATCTTCAGCAATTAACTTATTATATACATACTTACCAAAAACGATTTGATTTAGCGATTCTGATGTTTTATGTCCATCAATATTATCTTCCTGAGTGCCACCATGTTGCACACATACTGTTTTACCTCCTTGCTTTCTAATATACTTCATTATATCTACACCTACAGAATGTTGTTTATAAAAGGAAGCATGATCTAGGCATATTATGTTCAAATAATTTTTACTATTAAATGATTTGATAATAGGATAGATTGAATTAGAGATACTAACGTTATCGCTTTCATGAATTTTAGAATTCATTTCTTTATCATACTGATGATTACTTAGATAAAATACATGACTTCTAAAACTATTGTTTTTTAAAACTGAAACAATAATGGGTCTAAACATTCTTAATTCCGCTTTGGATGTAACCAAAAAATTAAGATATATCTTATCATTTTTATCAATAATAAATTTGGAAAAGTAATACGAAAATATAGCTTTAAAATTAACGACATAATATTTAGAAAGCTCTAAATGGCCATCATAAAAAATCTTCTTTATTTTATTTTTAAGTTGTTTCAAACCAATTTTTACAATTTCCTCAGGAATTCACCAAAGTTATTATATGACTCCATAGAAATTAAATCATCAATTTCTATTTGCTCTTTTTTATCTGAAGCATTAAAAGATGATATGATATTATCATTCTCTATTAAGAGTTGCTCTCGATTTATCATTTTAAGTAAACCTTCAATTTTATAGGTATTAGAAGGCAAAAACAATGTTTTGACTTTGGACATTAAACCAAAAATCCCAATATGATACCTACCTGTGACTAATAAATCAAATTTTGAAATAAGTGTGCCAATATTTGCATACTTAAGATCACTATTATAGGAGATCGTATTTACAGCTAAATCTTTTAAATAGGTTTCTATAGCATTTTCTGCATTTTCAATCTTTAAATAGTATGGTTTATAACCTAATTGTTTTATCTCATTAACGTGTTGCGTTATCTGATCTAAATTAATTCCATTTTTTTGATTAGGAAAAGCGCCTAACACTCCAACAGTGTACAAACATTTTTTATTTTCATCATCTTTTATAATGCCATCTATATTTTTAAAAACCTCATTTATATTAGCCTTAAAAGCAAAATCAGGAATTAAATGTACCTGAGACAAAGAACGTTTAAGATAATTATATGATTTAACTTCTCTTACACTTAAAAATTCAATTTTACTTAATACCTCTAATGTGATTTTTTTTGACATGTTTTGGTAACTCCCATTAACCATTGCCACTTTTTTTCCTTGTGATTTAGCATAATAAGCTAAACCCAATAATGCTAAACCACCTCTACCATTATTATGAATAGTCCCTTCCATATTAACTAAAACTAAATCGGCATTCGCAATTTTAGCTTTTATAACCTCAGAAATCTCATTTAGTGCTATATGCTTCCATGTCTTAAAATTTAAGGATTTAGACCTATCCTTAGCTTTATTAAAAAAATTTAATTTATTCCCTATTCTAGTAATGAGATTTTTTAATTGAACTTTTACACTTGTATAGTATAAATCTGGGGTTTTATATATCTCATAACTTTCACCATGAGCCATAATATTTAGATTCACATCATTACCATTAGCTTTAACAAATGTGATTAACTCACTAACTGTTGCTTGGCAACCAGGATTTAATTCAGCTCTAGTATCATTAATTAGAAGAACGTTCATTCTTGTGTTTTCCATTTACAATTAACAATAACACAACCAAAATCTTTTGATCTATAATTATGAAACTCTGTCCCTGTTTCTTCAATTTTAAATGAAACAATTTTCTTTAACGACCTTATTACCTCTTGATTTCTTATATGAAACCCAATAGTTACATAATACGTATTCGGAACTAAAAGGGAGTTAGGAATTTCAACATTAATCTCATTTACACCCGCTTTAGTATTTATGTCTTTTAAAGATTTCTGATTTGTAAAAATATTTCGTTCTAATTGATCGCTTATTCTAATACCTAGCAAAGGATTATTAATCAGTTTAGCATCAGAAATCTTAAATTTTATGCTTACTGATACAGTATCTTCAAATCCAAAAACACCAGATAATTCTTTGTTTTTATCTAATAAAGCAATTGATATAACATCAGAATTCTCCTTAACTTCTTTGTTATCATAAAAAGCAGCACTTGTATTAGCTTCATTTTTGAGGTAAAACTCAACAGCTTCTTCTGTGCTTCCGTTAAAAGCCATATTGCCATTATTCAATACAATAGTTCTAGTACATAAACTTTTCACGGCAGCCATATTATGACTTACAAATAAAACAGTCCTACCATCGCTATTAGAAATGTCTTGCATTTTGCCAATGGCTTTTTTCTGAAACTCAGCATCTCCTACAGCTAATACCTCATCAATTACTAAAATATCTGGTTCTAAATGTGCTGCAACGGCAAACGCCAAACGCACCTTCATACCTGAACTGTATCGTTTTACTGGAGTGTCAACATATCTTAAACAGCCTGAAAAATCGACAATTTCATCAATTTTAGAATTGATTTCTGCTTTAGTCATTCCTAAGATGGCACCATTTAAGTAAATATTCTCTCTTCCAGTCATTTCTGGATGAAAGCCTGTTCCTACTTCTAATAATGAAGCTATTCTACCATTAGTTTTTATTTGCCCTGTAGTAGGTCCTGTTACTCTAGATAAAATTTTTAATAATGTAGATTTACCTGCACCATTTTTTCCTATGATACCGAGAACTTCTCCGCGTTTAACTTCAAAATTTATATTGTTTATAGCCCAAACATAGTCTGAATTTCCTTTTTCACTTCTATCGTTAGACTCTCCTATCTTTAAATAAGGATCACCTTTCCCAATTGCCTTGTTCCACCAACGATTTAGATCATGACTAAGAGTCCCTGTTCCTACAAGTCCCAATCGATATTGCTTACCAACATCTTCTACTTTTAAAATTATATCCGAACTCATTATATAGTATCGATAAAGCTTTTTTCGGTTTTATTAAATATAACTAATCCAATCAAGAAAATAATACAACTCACAATTGTTGCATAGATTAATTTATGAATATCTAAATCTCCTATACCAAAAACCATAGTTCTAAAAGATTCTACGATAATGGCTATTGGATTCCATTCTATTAACCAATAATAATTAGGTAATTTATCCCTAAAATAAGACATTGGGTACATCACTGCAGAACCATACATTAATAACTGCACTCCAAACTGTACTAAAAAAGTAAGATCCCTATATTTTGTAGTCATAGATGATATTATCATTCCTAAACCTAAGCCCAATAAAGCCATTAATAAAACCAATAAAGGAAAAAGAGCAAAATTTAATTGCGGAGAGATAGCATAACTTGGTTCTGCAAACCAAATAAAATAAAGATAAAAGCCAATTAAAACAATAAGTTGAATTGCAAACTTCAATAAATTTGACACCACAACAGACATTGGCATTATAACCCTTGGGAAGTATACTTTACCAAAAATATTTTCATTTTTTTTAAAAGTATCACTAGTACCTACGAGACATTCCTTAAAATAATTCCAAGATGTAATACCAGCAAGATTAAATAAAAAACTAGGTACATTATCTCCTGTAGGTATATCTGCAAGATTATTAAAGATTAAGGTAAATATTAAAGACGTAAATAATGGTTGAATTAAATACCATAACGGTCCAAGTATAGTTTGCTTATAAAGGGTTATGATATCTCTTTTTACAAATAAGAACAAGAGGTCTCTATATCTCCAAATTTCTTTAAAATTAAAATTTATTAGTTTCTTTTTTGAAGAAATAATGTATAACCAATGCTCTTCAGCCGTTTTCAATTGACAATTATTTTATACGGCTAATATAAGAAATGAAATAAAGGAAAATAAGTTAAATCCTATGCTTTTTCAATTGTATAAATATTATAATGACTCATCATTTTATTTACACCTTCTTCTAATGAAATTAAATCTCTTCCAAGCAAGGCTTTCATTTTCCCTATATCAGGGCATCTTCTTGTCATATCGCCTTCTTTTAAGGAAGGCAAAAATATAATCTCAGATTTAGAATGAGTTAGTTCAATAATTTTTTCTGCTAATTGTAATATACTAATCTCAATATCATTACCAATATTAAGCACATCATTTACATAAGCATCATTATATAGAGCGTTAAGACAAGTATCCACGTTATCATCAATGTAACAAAATGACCGGGTTTGATCCCCTTTTCCATAAATAGGAATTGGCTGATTATTCATCGCTAATTTTAGAAACCTCGGCATTACAAAATCGTTACTTTGTAATGGGCCATAAGTGTTAAAAAAACGGAAAATAGTGTAATCTAAACCATACTCTCTTTGGTAAGCTTTAAAAAATGCTTCGCCAACATTTTTTACAATTGCATAAGGCAATCTTGAATTTAAAGGTGTGGTGCTTTCATTTTGAGGGATCTCAAACGGTTCTCCATAAACTTCCGATGAGCTCGAATAAAAAACCCGCTCTACTCCAGAATTTTTAGAGAGGGATAAAATATTTTTAATACCATCAATATCATTTAGAACATTAATTGGGTTATCTAATGTTCTTTCTACACCTACAACAGCAGCATAATGGAATACATATTTAAATTTAAATGTAGCAAATATTGAAATGATATCCTTGTAATCATTGACATCTGCCTTTATAAATTTAACATTATCTCTCTTTGGAATTTTAGATTCATTTCCTGTTGAAAGATTATCTATTATTACAACCGTTACATTTTTGTTTAATGAAAGTTTTGTAGCTAAAGAACTCCCTAATTGACCAGCTCCGCCAGTAACTAAAATATTTGTCATTAATGATTAATGTTTATATTAAAGCTTATATACTTAGGGAATATACTAGACCTTTTTAATTAACTTAAATTAAAGATATTAATTTTAGATTAATAAATCGTTATTGGGATAATTTTCTCTAATTAAAATAATCCCAAGTAATTTTCAACCCTTCTCTTACAGTATATTGAGGCTTATATCCTAATAGCTTTTCAGCTTTAGAAATATTAGCTAAAGAATCCCTTACATCACCTTGTCTTTCTGGTCCATAAATGGCTTTTAAGTCAGAACCTGCCGCTATACGTAGAGAATCCCATAAATAATTTATAGTAATTCGTTCTCCACATGCTACATTAAAGACTTCATTCTTCGCCTCTTTAGAAGCGAAAAAGCCTTTTACATTTGCTTGTACTACATTATCAATAAAAGTGAAATCTCTAGTTTGCTCACCGTCACCATTTATTTTAGAAGGCTCATTATCATTTAGAGCTTGCATAAATAATGGAATTACTGCTGCATAAGCACCATCTGGACTTTGTTTTGGTCCAAATACATTAAAGTATCTTAAACCAATAACATCAGTATCATACGTTGTCCCAAATACATCTGCATATAACTCGTTAACATATTTTGTAACTGCATAAGGAGATAATGGCTTACCAATAGTATCCTCAACTTTTGGTAATGATTTACTATCTCCATAAGTAGAACTAGATGCTGCATAGACCATGCGTTTTACAGTTGAACTATCCTTTATGGCAATCATCATATTTAAAAATCCAGAAATATTAACTTGATTTGTAGTTGCTGGATCGTTTATAGAACGAGGTACAGAACCTAAAGCAGCTTGGTGAGACACATAATCAATACCTTCCACAGCTTTGTGGCAAGTATCAAGATCTCTAATATCTCCTTCTAATAACTCAAAGGCTGGATTATCATGAAACTCAGTTAAATTTTTTCTATGACCGTTAGAAAAGTCATCTAAAACTCTAACTTTTTTAGCATTATACTTTAATAAATATTCTACGAGATTAGAGCCAATAAAGCCTCCTCCCCCTGTAATTAAAAAACTTAACTTTGACAGGTCTTGTGTATGATGTGGATTTGAGTACATAATATAAGTAGTATAGGTGATTGGGTTTATAAACGTGCGTCTACAGAATCGATTGGCAATAATGACTTCACATCGAAAATTACACTTTTATCAGATTTTAAATTATCTAATGATAGTTCTAAAAATTCATTATGAGATACAGCTAAAATTATAGCATCATAATCTGATTTCAATTCAGACATTGATGATTTTAAATCTATATCATATTCATGTTTAACTTCTTCCTTTGAAGCCCAAGGATCGTATACATCTACATTTACATGATAAGATTGAAATTCTTCAATAATATCAATAACTCTAGAATTTCTAATATCAGGGCAGTTTTCTTTAAAAGTCATCCCTAATACGAGAGCATTAGATCCTTTTATAGTAGCACCTTTCTTTATCATCATTTTTACAGTTTCAGTCGCAACATAGCTTCCCATACTGTCGTTCATTTTACGACCTGCTAAAATAATTTCAGGATTATATCCAGATTCTATAGCCTTTTGAGCTAAATAATAAGGATCTACACCTATACAATGTCCACCAACTAAACCTGGTGAGAACTTTAAGAAATTCCATTTGGTACCTGCAGCTTCTAAAACAGCTTTGGTATCTATTTCTAGTAATCTAAAGATCTTAGAAAGTTCGTTAACAAAAGCTATATTAATATCTCTTTGAGAGTTTTCAATAACTTTTGCAGCTTCTGCTACTTTAATAGAAGGTGCTAAATGCGTACCTGCTGTTATTACAGTTTTATATAAGTCATCGACTCTTTTTGCAATTTCTGGTGTAGAACCAGAAGTCACTTTTAATATTTTAGTAACCGTATGGTGCTTATCTCCCGGATTTATACGTTCTGGTGAATAACCAGCATAAAAATCTTTATTATATGTAAAACCAGATGCTTTTTCTACAACTGGAATACAAATATCTTCAGTAGCACCAGGATATACAGTAGATTCATAGACTACAATATCACCTTTACTCATCGCTTTACCAACAGCTTCACTTGCTTTAATAAGCGGTGTGAATACTGGTTTATTTAATGCATCTGTTGGTGTTGGTACAGTAATAATATACATGTTTGGCACCGTTAATGCTTCAAAATCATCAGTAATGAATAAGCCTTTTTCTGCGTTTAAGTCTGTTGTTAAAACTGATTTAAGATTGTCGTTATCGACTTCTAAAGTTTTATCTAAGCCTGAATTTAACTCATTGATTCGCTGTTTGTTGATATCGAAACCAACTACGAAGAATTGCTTGGCAAATTCTACGGCTAGGGGCAAACCGACATAACCTAATCCTATGATTGCAATTTTGTCTTCTGAATGTGTCATTTGTTTAAAGTAGATTTTAAAATGAGTGTCAAATCTAAAGAAAAACTGTAATTCTCAACATACTTTTTGTTGATTTTCACTTTATCTACCCAAATAATCGTTCTATTGTAGTGTTCTGGGTCTTTTTGACGTTCTAATACATCCTCTTCATTCTTATATTTTAAGGTAGCCGCACCTGTTATTCCAGGTTTAACTTTCAAAATAATGCGATCTTCGCCTTTTAGTTCATCTGCAAAACCCTGCAAATCAGGTCTTGGACCAACAAAACTCATGTCACCGATTAATACATTATACAATTGTGGTAATTCATTTAGCTTAGTTCGTCTTAAGTATTTCCCGATAGGTGTTGCACTCTTTTCTTGATGCCCTAATTTATGAATTCCGTCTTTTAACGTACGTATTTTATATATTTTGAAAAGATTTCCATGTTGACCTACCCTTAATTGCGAAAACACACCATATCTATTAGTATCAATAGTTGATACTACAATTAGCAATAAAATTGGAATGATTAATATAGGCAGAAGTATCAAAGACAAAATAACATCAAATATTCGTTTGATCTTAAGTTGAGTTTTTGTTATCAAAATTAAATATTTAAAACAGTATTATAACCTTTTGAAGAAATTCCTAAGTCTTTTACCTAAAGAATATTTGTCCTTTTCGTGATATGCATTGCCATAAACACCATAACCGTAGCCATAACCATAGCCGTAGCCATAACCGTAGCCATAGTTATGATTATTCTTATGTCTATAAAAGTTAAGCACAAAACTTATATTCTTTAATTCTCCTGTACGATATTTTGCATTTACTAATTGAAGCATTCCTTTCTTGGTATAATCTAATCTTACCATAAAGATTGTCGCATCAGCATATTGCACCAATTCTAAGGCGTCTGTAACCAAGCCTAATGGTGGTGTGTCTAAAATAATCATATCATAATCTTGTTTTAGACTATTGATGAGTTCTTTTAACTTATTTCCCATCAATAACTCTGAAGGATTTGGTGGTATTGGGCCTGAAGTAATTAAATCAAGATTCTCAATATGAGTATTGACCACAATTTCATCCAAAGTACTATCTCCAATCAAATAATTCACCACACCTTTTTCATTCGTAATATTAAAATCATCAAAGATTTTTGGTTTACGTAAATCGAGTCCTAATAAAATTGTTTTCTTGCCAGATAGCGCATATACAGTTGCTATATTTATAGATGTGAATGTTTTACCCTCTCCACTAACGGATGATGTAATCATTAATGTATTGGCTCTTGTTGTTTCTGAAGAATTGTTTTTAAATATAAACTGTAAACTAGAGCGAATTGCTCTGAAGGATTCTGCTACAGCAGATTTTGGTTTTTCATAAGCTACCAAATTATTTTTATAACGATACTTTCCAATTAATCCCAGAATAGGAATCTTAGACATCTTAGTTATCTCATCTGAACCATGAATAGTATTGTCTAATAAGTAAATAATGAATATCAAAAACATTGGTGAGAAAAAACCAATCATCAATGCCATCATATAGTTTAGAGACTTATTAGGTCCAATTGGTGCATTACCTATATCTTTTGCATCATCTATTACAGTAATATCAGAAATATTTGCAGCCTTTACTATAGCTGCTTCACCACGTTTAGCTTGATAGATATCATAAGCTTCTCTGCTTAAATCTAATTTACGTTGAATTTTTAAGAATTCCTGTTGATCTTCAGGCAACCCTATTAATTTAGACTCTAAATTGGCAATCTTTCTACCTATTGTATTTAATTGTACTCCAATAGTGCTTTCTGTGACATTAATAGCTTCTAACAAGACATCCTTTTCAGTATCAATCTGACGATCCAAATCTTCGAAAAGGATAGAACCTTCTTTAGTTGAATATTCAAGGTTGCGTCTTTCAGAAGAAAGAGCTATAATTTTTCTTACACCATTCAATATATTGCTCTCTTCAATTCCCACAGACGTCGGTGCAGCAATCTTTGTATAATCCGTTTTTGTCTTTAAATAATTCTCAAGACTATTTAAATAGTTTAATTTAGATTGTTCTGTTAACTTTTCTTGATCGTAACTTTTTAGTTGTTCAGAAATTTGTGCAATTTCACCTTCAACATTAAAGACCTTATTTACTTTTCTAAAGTCATTCATTTCAGTTGTGACTTCTTTCAAATTATCATTTACGGCACCAAGACTGCTATCAATAAACCTAATCGTATTAGTAGCATAAAGGTTCTTTCTTTCTAGCTCAGTTCTACTAAGTATGGCAGATGTGGCATTCAGAAAATCCACAATTTTAGATTTATTTTTTCCAATTAAAGATAACTTTAAAACTGACGACGATTGTCTAGAATAAGGATCTATCTTGATAGCATTCTTATAACGGTTTACAACACTGTCATAATTTAGATATCTAACAAAGTATGTATCCTCTTCCGAAATTAAAGCCTCATCTTTTAAATTAATCACACCATTAAAAAAGGGTGTATTAACAACCTCGCCAAACTTAAATACTTTAGTAAAAAGCCCAAGAGTTACATTATTTGTAATTTTCTTTTTTGAATCAAACATCTGACATAAAACCCTATCAGTCTCAAATTCATAAAATAATTCATAAGTCGTATTATTGAGAATCTTAATTCCAATTTCCCTTCCTAACATCTGAGGTTTTGACTTATCCGTTTTTACATCAAATGGTGCCGATTTATAAATATCTGTTAAGTGATATTTTCCTTGTTTTAAATATTCCTTATAATACTCTAGAGAATCAATGACAAGTTCATTGTGCGTCCTCGTTTTAATCTCTGTTAAAATACTTCCTACCTTACCAGAAGTGCCTCCCCAATTAAAAGAAATACTAGTATTAGCCGTAAAAAATGGGTTTTGATCATTATCTATAGTAATCAAAGAATCTAAACGATAGATATTTTCTTTTCTTACGTTAATAAAATATGCCACTATTAATGCAATACCAACACACAGTAAAACTAATTTCCATAGATTAAGTGCTTTAAATAAAAAGCCTTTAAAGTCAAAACTCACACGTTGTGAATCTTGAGAATCTATATCATCATAATCTTTATATTCCATGTACTATAATCGTGTAAAAAGTAAAATTGAAGTCGTTAATAGAGATACTACAGTTGCTATAGTTGATAAAGTCGCAACAGCCGTTTCACCTGTACCTATTGATTTTTGCTTTAAGGGTTTAACATAAATTATATCATTTGGTTGTATGTAATAGTATGGAGACTTCATAACATTAATATCCGTTAAGTCTAAATGGTGTATTTTTTGTCCTTGTGGATATTGTCTAATTATGAGGACATCTTTTTTATTACCAGTGATTGGAATCTCTCCAACATTGGCTATAGCTTCAAAAATATTTACTTTTTCTGTAAATAATACTCTACTACCTGGAGAACCTACCTCTCCATTTGCTGTAAAGCGTAAACCTGCAAGTTTAACAGTAACAAAGATATTTGCAGTTTTCTTAAATTGTTCATCAAGCAACTTTTTCTCTATAATTTTTTCAATCTCTTCAGTTGTAAAACCTAGAACATTAATATAATCTAAAGTTGGTATCCTAATATTACCATGAACATCTACTGTAAACCCATCAAAATAAGCACGTTCTGCACTCGTAGCATTAAGGTTCTCTTCACCAATAGGATTCAAAATCTCAACCGTTTCCTGATCAATAGCCTTTACTCTAACATTAAGAATGTCATTAATCTGAACTCTATAAGGTTTTTGAATTTCTGTTAAGTTATTTGGTATTGTATCATTCGTAGAATTCTCTTTATTCTGAAGATAAATCGTGTCTTTATGCGGAATACAAGAAGAGACTACGATACAACTAAGAACAATAATCAAAAGCTTTATGCTTCTCATAAGTAAAATGGATGTTTACAGACAAATATAATGTATCAATAGTAATAACAAAACTATTAGGTTTCTTTTTGGTTTATTTACGTTCTTTGTAAAAAAACTAGTTTGAATTACCTCAACGTAGAAAATATATCCAAGTCTTATGGAGAGCTTGTACTTTTTAAAGATTTGTCCTTCAGTATCCACAAAGATCAGAAGATTGCTTTTGTTGCAAAAAACGGAAGTGGAAAGACATCAATCCTCAATATTTTATCAGGAAAAGATTCACCAGATGATGGGCAAATAGTTATTAGAAAAGGTCTGCGTTTGGCTTTTCTAGACCAAGAACCAGATTTAGACCCAAAACTAACTATTGAAGAAACCATTTTCGTCTCAGAAATTCCTATTTTAAAAATTATCCAAGCTTATGAAGATGCTTTAAAGAATCCTGAAGATGCTGAAGCTTATCAACTTGCTTTTGAAGCTATGGATAGTAATAATGCTTGGGAATTTGAAACACAATATCAACAAACTTTATCACAGCTAAAATTAGACGATTTAAGCCTAAAAGTAAGTACACTCTCTGGTGGACAAAAAAAGCGTTTGGCATTGGCACAAGTATTATTAAGTAAGCCAGATATTTTAATTTTAGATGAACCTACCAACCATCTAGATTTAGAAATGATTGAATGGTTAGAAGACTATTTTGCAAAAACACAACAAACGCTTTTTATGGTCACTCACGACCGTTACTTTTTAGAACGTGTTTGTAATGAAATCATAGAATTAGACCAAGGAGAACTGCACACCTACAAAGGAAACTATTCTTATTATTTAGAAAAGAAAGAAGCACGAATCGAAAACCAGGCTACTGAAGTAGGGAAAGCCAAACAACTCTTTAAAAAAGAGCTCGATTGGATGCGTCGTCAGCCCAAAGCACGTACTACGAAATCTAAAAGCAGAATAGATGATTTCTTTGAAATAAAGACTAAGGCACATAAACGACGTAATGACCATCAAATCCAATTAGAAATTAATATGGAGCGTCTTGGGAGCAAAATCATAGAGTTTCATAATGTTTCTAAAGCTTTTAAGGATAAAACTATTTTAAATGGTTTCGAATACACCTTCAAAAAAGGCGAACGTATTGGTATTATTGGTAAGAACGGAACAGGAAAATCAACCTTTCTGAACTTATTAACACAGAGTTTACAACCAGATAATGGTAAAGTTGTCATTGGTGAAACTGTAAAAATCGGTTATTATACACAAGGTGGAATTAAAGCAAAACCAAACCAAAAGGTCATTGATGTCATTAAAGAATTCGGAGACTACATACCATTAGCTAAAGGCAGACAAATTAGTGCACAACAATTATTAGAACGCTTTTTATTCGATAGAAAGAAGCAATGGGATTTTGTAGAAAAATTAAGTGGTGGAGAACAAAAGCGATTGTATTTATGTACCGTTCTAATTCAAAATCCGAATGTTTTAATTCTCGATGAACCTACCAACGATTTAGATATTGTAACACTGAATGTACTAGAAGGTTTTCTAATGGATTTCCCTGGAGTACTTCTCGTCGTATCTCACGACCGTTACTTTATGGATAAAATAGTAGATCATATGTTTGTGTTTAGAGGAGAAGGAGTTGTAGACGATTTCCCAGGGAATTACTCAGACTTTAGAGCTTATGACAGTAGTAAACCAAAACAAATTGAGCAAACTGTTAAGCCAGATAGTACAAAAGCAGTAAAGAAAAACGAAGCCAATAAATTATCATATAACGAGCAAAAAGAATACAAGAATTTAGAATCTAAAATTAGATCGTTAGAACTGGATAAAACAGCTTTAGAAGTAAAATTTAATAATCCAGAATTAACACAGGATGATATTGCTAAATTATCAGAAAAACTTCAGGTAATTATTGATACTATGGAAGAAAAAGAAATGCGTTGGTTTGTATTATCTGAAAAACTGGAAAGTTAGCAGTTAGCAGTTAGCAGTTAGCAGTTAGCAAAAAATAAAACCCTTGGGATTTAAATAAAATTTAATAAATATTAAAGACCTTAATTTCGACATAGTCGAAAAACATCAAAATTCAGAAATAATGAACGAAGGAATGTAGATGCGAAGTGCAGCTTTAAGCACGGAATTCCGAAAGTGAATGTTGCTTTAGCAAATGCTTTGCATTCACGAATACATTAATAAATAATAGGAATACATGAGTAATTCCTAATTTTGATTGTGATTTTTTGGTTCGTTTTGTATCAAGACAAAATGAATAGAAAAAATTTAAAGAAATACATTTTAATTGTAAACAAGAAAGTGTACCAAATAATAGCATACATTAAATTTCTAATTAACTCCACCAATCAACACGGAGTACATTCTCCTTTCATCTATAATTTTGTAACTAAATGCTTGTATGATAATGTAAAATATACAGCCTATAGTAAACTTAAAGCCTATAGAAATCATTTAAAAAATTCAAAGACTGTAATAGAAATCACAGATCTAGGTGAAGGATCAAAAACTCTTAACTCAAAAAAGCGAAGTGTTAGCAAAATGATACAAGCTTCAAGTAGCACAGAGAAAGAGTCGAAACTACTTTTTAGAATAACGCAATATTTCAATTTTAAATCCGTGTTAGAATTAGGAACCTCTTTAGGAATGGGAACTTACGCAATAGCATTAGGGAATAAGTTTTCTAATATTTCAACTATCGAAGGTTGTCCTAATACATCTGATTATGCAAAATCAAAATTTCAAGATTTAAATATTCAAAACGCAGCATTCATAAAAGGAGATTTTACTTCAATTATACCAACATTACAAGACCGTGATTTTGATTTTATAATCTTTGATGGTCATCATAATAAAGCAGCCACAATTCAATATTTCGAATCCTTATTATCAAAAGTTCATAATGAAACTATATTTGTTTTTGATGACATATATTGGTCAAAAGGTATGACTGAAGCATGGGAGTATATAAAAGCTCATAATATAGTAACTGTAACTATAGATTGCTTCCATTTAGGCTTTGTGTTTTTCAGAAAAGAACAAGTAAAAGAACATTTTAAAATTAGATTGTAACAAGCTAACGATTTTAACGTCTTATTTGGTGAACTGACTTTTAAATTCTTTTATCTTGCAAGAGATTTAAGCAACCAAGACTATTTAATTATGAGTGACAACGTCATTGAAATTAGAAATATTATTAGAGATTTTAAATTAGGACAAGAAATTGTTCATGTATTAAAAGGTATAGATTTAGACATAAAACGCGGTGAATATGTTGCTATTATGGGACCATCAGGTTCTGGTAAATCTACTTTAATGAACTTATTAGGTTGTTTAGATACACCAACTGCTGGTTCTTATAACCTAAACGGAAAAGACGTTAGTCAGATGAGTGATGATGAACTTGCAGAAATTAGAAACACAGAGATTGGTTTCGTTTTTCAAACCTTTAACTTACTACCAAGAACTACAGCTTTAGAGAATGTTGCCTTGCCAATGATATATGCAGGAGCTTCAAAAAAACAGCGTAGCGATAGAGCTACTGAAGTACTTCACGATGTTGGTTTAGCTGATCGTATGGATCATAAGCCTAATCAGCTTTCTGGTGGACAAAGACAACGTGTTGCTGTAGGCAGAGCTTTAGTGAATAAGCCATCTATAATACTAGCAGATGAGCCAACTGGTAACCTTGATACTAAAACAGGTACCGAAATCATGGGTCTTTTTGATGATATTCATAAAGCTGGTAATACCGTAATCATGGTTACTCATGAAGAGGAAGTTGCAGCACATGCTAAACGTGTTATTCGTTTGCGTGATGGTATTATTGAGAGTGATACTTTTAATAGTTAGTATTCAGTCGCAGTTTTCAATAACTCAAATTTAAAACTTCACATTATTGATTTACTATAACACTCTATTTTCCGTCATTGCGAAGCTAGCTTTTTTTGTTAGCTGTGGCAATCTGTTTAATTAGAGAGATTGCCACGTCCTTCGTCCTCGCAATGACGTTTCAATTTATTTTTATTCTAAGTTAAACCTTTACGTCTTCTCGATAAACTTCAAGATTCAATCTTCGTGCTTCAAGCTTAAATCCTTAACTTTGAAATATGAAAGTATATACAAAAACAGGAGATAAAGGTACTACTGCTCTATTTGGTGGCACACGTGTCCCTAAGCATCATATAAGAATAGAAAGTTACGGCACTATCGATGAGCTAAATTCTCATATTGGTTTACTTAGAGATCAAGATATTAATCAATTATATAAAAATACCTTGATGGAAGTTCAAGATCGCTTATTTACGGTTGGCGCTATTTTAGCTACAGATCCCGAAAAAGCAACTTTAAAGAGTGGTAAAGCACGACTCAACATTCCTAAGATATCTAGTGAAGATATAGAGCGTTTAGAAAAGGAAATGGATCTTATGGAAGCTAGTTTACCACAGATGACGCACTTCGTTCTACCAGGAGGTCATCAAACGGTGTCATTCTGTCACATTGCACGTACTGTATGCCGTAGAGCTGAGCGTTTAGCGTCGCATCTTAATGACTTAGAGCCATTTCAACCCGAAACATTAATATACATCAATCGCCTTTCTGACTACCTTTTTGTATTGGCACGGAAGTTGTCATATGATTTACAGGCTGAAGAGATAAAGTGGATTCCAAAGAAAGAATCATAACACATCTAATCGATCACAGAATAGGATTAAGAATTGCAATATTTAGTCCAAAAACAAAAGTTGAAGGTTACACGTTCTTTCTATTAATGATTAATTAATTTGATTTTTTCTTGAATTGTTCAACTAAAAAATTATTTTTGCAAAAATTAAATTACACACGCAAATGTATTGGACATTAGAATTAGCATCTTATTTAAGTGATGCACCTTGGCCGGCAACAAAAGACGAACTCATTGACTACGCAATTAGAACAGGAGCTCCTTTAGAAGTTGTTGAAAACTTACAAGCAATAGAAGACGAAGGTGATTCTTACGACTCTATTGAAGAAATTTGGCCAGACTATCCAACTGATGAAGATTACCTCTGGAACGAGGATGAATATTAACATATAATATTATCATAAATAAAGTCTCTTGCGTTAACATAACTGAGAGACTTTTTTTATTTTCGAATACTCGTAATTCGAAACAATAATTAGCCCTTATAAGCTAGCATTTTTTACTGAAATTAATACACAGAATGACTCCTGTCAATCTGTTACAATATATATAATATGACTTTTTTTGATAAAGTACTTAAAGTTTTTGTTGGAGATAAATCCAAACAAGACGTAGGTGAAATAAAACCCATTGTAGAAAAAATAAAAACGTTCGAAAAAGCTTTAGAAGCTTTATCTCACGATGAACTAAGAGCAAAAACTGACGAATTTAAAGCTAAGATAGCAGAAGCAAGACAACCACTTCACGCTAAAAAAGAAGAACTTCTTGCTAAAGCAGAAGTTACAGAAGATATTGATGAACGTGAAGACATCTATCTCGAAGTCGATAAACTTGAAGACGATGTATACGCAACAACAGAAGACGTTTTAACTGATATTCTTCCAGAAGCTTTTGCCGTTGTAAAAGAAACAGCAAAACGTTTTGTACATAACACAGAAATCCCTGTAACAGCAAATGCTTTTGACCGTGAAATATCTGGAGATAATGATTATGTAAACTTAGATGGTGACCAAGCCATTTGGTCTAACTCATGGGATGCTGCAGGTAAACCAATTACTTGGGACATGATTCATTACGATGTACAGTTAATTGGTGGTATTGCAATGCACCGAGGAAAAATTGCTGAAATGCAAACTGGTGAAGGTAAAACCCTTGTGGCTACACTTCCTGTGTATCTTAACGCTCTTGCTGGTAAAGGTGTGCACTTAGTAACGGTTAACGATTACTTAGCAAAACGTGATAGTGCTTGGATGGCACCAATATTTCAATTTCATGGTATGAGTATTGATTGTATTGATTACCATACACCAAACTCAGATGCACGTCGTAAAGCCTATAACGCAGATATTACATACGGAACAAATAACGAATTTGGTTTCGATTATTTACGTGATAACATGGCACATTCGCCAGACGATTTAGTACAACGTCCACATCACTATGCCATTGTCGATGAAGTCGATTCTGTATTAGTCGATGATGCACGTACACCATTAATTATTTCTGGTCCTGTTCCTAGAGGTGACGAGCACGAGTTTGATGCTTTAAAACCTAAAGTAAACGCAATTGAAGAAGTACAACGTAAATATTTAATTGGTGTATTAGCCGAAGCTAAAAAATTGATTGCTGCTGGTGATACTAAAGAAGGTGGTTTTCAATTATTAAGAGCTTATAGAGGTATTCCTAAGAATAAAGCCTTAATTAAGTTTTTATCTGAAGAAGGTATTAAGCAATTACTTCAGAAAACGGAGAACTTCTACATGCAAGATAACAACAGAGAAATGCCTAAAGTAGATGCAGAACTCTATTACGTTATTGACGAAAAAAACAATCAGGTTGAATTATCTGACAAAGGTGTTGAGTTCTTATCTGGCGAAGACAATCCAGATTTCTTCGTCATGCCAGAAATGGGTCTAGAAATTGCTAAAATCGAAGGACAAGGTTTATCCTCTGAAGAAGAAGCAGAACTTAAAGAAGTGTTATTTAGAGACTTCAACGTGAAATCTGAACGTATTCATACATTAAACCAATTACTTAAAGCTTACGCTCTATTCGAAAAAGATAATCAGTACGTTGTTATGGAGAACAAGGTAATGATCGTCGATGAGCAAACAGGTCGTATTATGGATGGTCGTCGTTATTCTGACGGATTACACCAAGCAATTGAAGCGAAGGAAAATGTTAAGATTGAAGCTGCTACGCAAACCTTTGCTACAGTAACACTACAGAATTACTTTAGAATGTACCGTAAACTGTCTGGTATGACAGGTACTGCGGTAACAGAAGCTGGTGAATTATGGGAAATCTACAAATTAGATGTTGTAGAAATTCCTACCAACAGACCAATCGCAAGAGATGATAGAGATGATTTAGTTTACAAAACTAAACGTGAAAAATATAACGCAGTTATTGATGAAGTTACAACATTATCTGAAGGTGGAAGACCAGTACTTTTAGGAACTACCAATGTAGAAATATCGGAGCTTTTAGGTAAGATGTTGAGTATTCGTAAAATACCTCATAATGTATTGAATGCAAAACAGCATAAAAAAGAAGCAGATATTGTAGCAGAAGCTGGTAATGCAGGTCAAGTAACCATTGCAACCAACATGGCTGGTCGTGGTACAGATATTAAATTGAGTGATGAAGTAAAATCTGCTGGTGGTTTAGCCATTATTGGTACAGAGCGTCACGATTCGCGTCGTGTAGATAGACAGTTGCGTGGTAGAGCTGGTCGTCAAGGAGATCCAGGAAGTTCACAGTTCTATGTGTCTTTAGAAGATAACCTAATGCGTCTATTTGGTTCTGAGCGTATCGCTAAGATGATGGATAGAATGGGACTTAAGGAAGGTGAAGTGATTCAGCATGGAATGATTTCTAAGTCTATTGAGCGTGCGCAGAAAAAAGTAGAAGAGAATAACTTTGGTGTACGTAAACGTTTATTAGAATATGATGATGTAATGAATGCACAGCGTGAAGTGGTGTACAAACGTCGTCGTAATGCTTTACATGGTGAACGTCTACGTGTAGATTTAGCCAACATGATTTTTGATACCTCTGAAGGTATTGCTAATAACAACAAAGATGCTAATGATTATAAAAACTTTGAGTTTGAGTTAATCCGTTACTTCTCAATGGCCTCTCCTATTTCTGAAGCTGACTTCGGAAAAATGAGTGCTACAGATATTGCTGGCACCATTTACAAGGAAGCCTTTAAGCACTATCGCGAAAAAATGCAACGTGCAGCAGATTTAGCATTCCCTGTTATTGAAAATGTATATAACACACAACGCGATAAGTTTAAGCGTATCGTTGTACCATTTACAGATGGAGTTAAGAATCTACAAGTTGTTACAGACTTAGAGAAAGCTTTTGAAACAAAAGGAACTCAGCTAATTAATGATTTTGAAAAGAACATTACACTTGCCATTGTAGATGATGCTTGGAAAGTACATTTACGTAAAATGGATGAGTTAAAGCAGTCGGTACAATTAGCAGTACACGAACAAAAAGATCCGTTATTAATTTATAAGTTTGAGTCTTTTGAGCTGTTTAAAGCTATGATAGACCAAGTGAATAAAGAGGTAATTTCATTCTTATTTAAAGGTGAAATTCCACAAGAAACCACAAATAACATTCAAGAAGCTAGAGCACGTAAGCAAGAAAAGTTAGAAACGCAGAAAGACGAGATTCCTAATATGGATGAGCGTGCTGCGCAAAACAGACAAGCTGGTGAAGGAGCTTCTCGCCAACAACAAGTAGTAGAAACTATTGTAAGGGAGCAACCAAAAATTGGTCGTAACGACAGAGTTACTATTAAGCATGTGATGAGTGGTGAAAACAAAACCGTAAAATACAAGCAAGCCATTCCTTTAATTGATAAAGGCGAATGGGTTTTGGTGAATGATTAACTGAAACAAAAACATAGTGTCATTCTGAACTTGTTTCAGAATCTATAACAAAAAAATCCTGATGTAACCCATCAGGATTTTTTATTAAAAAGTATATGCTAACAGACTCAACTGTAACAATCTCATTATAAAGCCATCTTTAAATGTAAACAACTCATATACTAACCATTATGCGACTATTTATCATTCTCTCTTGTCTATGCCTATCCTTGTTTTCGTTTGCTCAAAGAGCTCCTATTAAAGACTTACCAGCAATTGGTTTTGAAGATGCAGGCTTTAATAGAGACTCCATAAATGCTTTAGCTACAGTGATGGATAATTTTAAACAGAAGGACTTTAGAGGCGTGGTCGTTCTTAAAGATCATCAGGTTTTTATGGAATGGTACTATAGCAGTACGCAAAGAAAGACCATTAATGATATTAGATCTGCCGGAAAAAGTATTACAGCATTGCTATTAGGTGTCGCTATAGAACAAGGTCTAGTGGATAGCCTAGAACAAGATGTCTATTCCTTCTTCTCAAAAGAGAAGTATCCTTCACTCAACGACGATTATAAAAAATTAAAGCTTAAGCACTTACTCGATATGGCTTCTGGCTTAGATGCAGATTCAGAAGATTGGAATACTCCTGGTAATGCTGGTAATTGGATAGGAAAGGATAATTGGGTAGATTACATCTTAAGCGTGCCTTTAGCCAATAAGCCAGCAGAAAAATGGGTATATACAGATATTAATGCAGTTTTAATAGGTGCTATTATAGAAGAAACCTCTGGCATGAGTCTCAGAGATTTCGCCATAAAACACGTATTTCAACCTTTAGGAATAACAGAATATTACTGGTTTACAAACGCGTCTAACCAAACTGGTGCAGCAGGCAACTTATATTTAAGCACATTAGATTTTGCTAAACTTGGAGTTTTAGTAGCCAACAAAGGCAAATGGGTTGATGAACAAATCGTACAAGCAGACTATATTAAAAAGTTAATAGAACGTAAAATGTTTGACTTCCCAGATTGGAGAAGCACTAATTCTTATGGCATGTTCTGGTATAAAAACCAACTCAACATTAATGGTAAAGAAATAGATTATTTGTTTGCTTCTGGTTATGGCGGAAACCATTTGGTCGTAGTACCAGAAAAAAACTTAGTCGTTGCATTAATCTCAACCGCTTATGGTCAACCATACATGCATGCAAGATCTTTTTTGATCTTAAAAAAAATACTTGGTGCGTTAGAGTAGCTTTTTAGCTAGGTAACTATAAACATAGAAGTACAACAAAATCCTAATGTAAACCATTAGGATTTTTTTATTCGTAAAACGTCATTGCGAGGCACGCGTTTTCAGCGTGATGTGGCAATCTCACCAAAAGAAACCTACAACCTCAACAAAACAAACGGCAACAACTTAATTTTTAGAAAAATACGTAGTACTACGTATATAGACGAGTTTTTAATGTAGTAATTTTAAACTACATATTTATTGGATACATATGCAATAGCTATTAAAAAAATATAATTGAATTATACGATATGATTAATATCATAAAATACTATAATTCAATGACTTAAGTTTATCCTTTATTAAATAAAAAGTACTATATCTACGTATTTACACAACTGATTATTTCTTCAGATTTGTAGCTGTAGATATATGGTGGATATAGTTAATACCTATATCCAATTGTTGTAACCAATATAAGAAATGCCTATGGGAACTTGGGGAACAGGAATTTCTTCAAACGATATTTACGAAGACATTAACTATGAATTCTTTGAATTATACAATCAAGGAATGGAAGTTTCTGCAATTACCGAAAAGTTAATTGAGGAAAATAAGGAACTGATTGATTCGTACGAAGACCAAAATAATTTTTGGCTAACTATCGCAAAATCACAATGGGAATGTAAATCACTTGACCCAAAAATTCTGAATCAGATTAAAGATATTGTCGAATCTGGAAAGGATATTGAATTATGGAAAGAACTTGACTCTTCAAAATCTGACTTAACGAAAAGGAAAAAAGTTTTAGATAGTTTTTTAGAAAAAATATCATCCGAAAAAAAGACATCCCGAAAACGAAAAGTAAAAAAATATCGAAATGCAATTTTCGAAAAAGGCGATTGTTTGGTTTTTAAATTAAGTGATGGAGATTATTGTGGAGTCTTTGTATTAGAATCGGAAAAGGAAACGGAATTCGGACTGAATTTAGTTATTCTAACTGACATTAAACAATCGGAGAAACCAACCGAAAAGGATTTTAAAAACGCAAAACTATTATTTAAACTTGAACAGCAAATCAACAAAGAGTATAAACCAAAGGAACAAATTAGTTGGTATTATGCTCAACATTTCAAAAAAACTGAAACGAAATTCGAAAAAATCGGACAATTAAAAGTTAGTAAAGAATACTATTCAAATAAAGACCATCAGAGTTTTTCGAATTGGGACAATCTGAAATTATTTCAAGATGAATTCTATTCTGACTTTGAAAATAATAAATGTAAAGTCAAAGTTAAATTGAGTAGTTTAAGGAAAAAATACTGGTTACAACACCGTGTATAATTAATGGCTGGTTCTCGCCTACTTACGAAAGTCCTCGCGGACTTTCTATCTGTGATTTATTTGCTAAATTAGGTGCTTAAACACGCCACTAATCATACACAAAAACGTTATGTGTCATTAAAACTTCATTATGAAAAAAAACAAAAAGAAAAATAACTTCATAAACTTATTGAATAAAATAACAATAGTTACATCTGTTATAGCAGTTGGGATTTCTGCAAGTTTTCTTATTGATAGCTTTTTTAACAAATCAGATGATCCGTACTTAAAAAGAACTATTGATTACAAATCAAGTATTGATGCTATGAAAAAAAGGAATTCAGAATTAGATAGCTTACTAATAATTCAACTGTCAGAATTATCTTTGTCAAAATCACAAATTGATACATTAATAAATAATTATAATCCAAAAGAAATTACTGAAAATCAAAGCATATTATCACATTTATCAAATCTAAAAATCGGTTATGGGAGATTAAATTCCGAAGTTAAGATCTTGAATGATCGATTATCCAAAATTGAAAATGCAATATTAGACAATCCAACTAAAGCATTGTCTATTCCTCTCATGCAAAAAGATTTAACAAATTTTAATAAAACATACAAATCTGACCTCGAAGTAACACGTGCAGAAATATCTCGCGTTTATGACCAAAATAAATGGTTTATAGGCTTAATGTTTACTCTTGCTATAGGAATTCTAGGTCTTGCTGCGAGTAATTTTACCCAAAGCAGAAAAACGAATGACAATAACAACACATAACAAAGAACTGAGTTAAAAAACAAGCAATTTTAAGCTAATCTTGAAACAAAGTTTTCATCATAAGGTCGTCCACTTTTAGCAATAGCAAATGCCTGT
>NZ_JADGDZ010000004.1:44303-95004 GCF_016744625.1 Winogradskyella sp. | reverse complement strand
CATCATATCTAAATCAGATTCTGCTAATTGAGCACGTGTTGGGTTGATTACAAATTCACCATTTACACGACCAACTCTAGCTTCAGAGATAGCACATTCAAAAGGGAAATCTGATAATTGAATAGCAGCAGAAGCAGCTAATCCTGCCATTGCATCTGGCATAACATCATCGTCATGAGACATTAATTGAATCATCACTTGTGTTTCTGCGGTATAATCTTTTGGGAATAATGGACGTAAAACTCTGTCAACTAAACGCATTGTTAAGACTTCACCGTCACTTGGTCTTGCTTCTCTTTTAAAGAAACCACCAGGATAACGACCTGCAGCAGCAAATTTTTCTCTGTAATCTACTGTTAATGGCAGAAAACCAAGATCTTTTTGTTCGTAATTGGAAACTACTGTACATAATAACATACATTTTCCTGATTGCACCACAACGCTACCATGCGCTTGTTTTGCTAATTTTCCGGTTTCGATAGAAATTTCTCTACCATCACCAAGGTCAATGACCTCTCTAAATACCTTTGGAATCATAAATTTTTTAATTCTAAATTCTAACGCATTATTGCGCGTTAGAATAATGTTAAACAATGGTCGCTGTGTTGTTGTGTAGTAGTTGTTGTGTGACTGTTAAAGTCGAGACCAATGAAAAACTGTATTAAGCTTCTTCAATTTTTGGTTTTTATACTCGTCCAAAAATCGAGTTATTATATATCAAAAAACCACGCTGTTAGGCGTGGTCTTTTTATTGAGATTATTTTCTTAATCCTAATTCTTTTACTATCGCACGATATCTTAAAACATCTTTCTTAGTTAAGTAATCTAGTAAGCTTCTTCTTTTACCTACTAATTTCACTAACGAACGTTCAGTGTTAAAGTCTTTACGATTGTTTTTTAAGTGTTCAGTTAAGTAATTAATTCTGTAAGTGAACAATGCGATTTGTCCTTCTGCAGAACCTGTGTCTTTTGCATCTTTACCGTGTTTCTTAAAGATGGCTTCTTTTTCTTTTGGATCTAAATACATGCTAATATTATTGTAAATGATTTTTATGTACAATGAAAGATTTTCTTTCAAGCGGCAAATATAGCGTTTTTTTACAATTTGTGATTTTTTTTTTGTAACTTTTAATCAGTATTTAAATGTTTTAATTAAGTCTCCCCTTGACCAATTAAGAGCTTTTGCTATGTAATCCTTTAAACTTTAATGGATGAAAGCCATACGTACAGAACAAAATTTTTCAAATGCTTATGATGTTTTAGATCGTGTCTTTAACAACACTTACAATGGAATAGCTGTTGTTAGTATGGATGGGAACTGGCTAAAGATTAATAAAAGTGTTTGCGATATATTTGGTTATACGAGGTCAGAACTGTTTAATATGGACATTGACAATATTGTGTTTATTGAAGATCTTGGTGTGCATGAAGAAAAATACGGAAATCTTATTCATGGTAAAATCGATAAATACCGTGTTAAGCAACGCTATTTTCATAAAGATGGTTCTATAATTTGGGTGTTAATATATGTATCGTTGGTTTATTTTAAAGAAGGGAGACCACACATGATATGGCAATTTACGGATATTACCAGCCGACAAAAAAACCAAGATAAGTTAAAGACTATGCTTAACGTTGCGATAGAGCAGAATGAAAGATTAACATCATTTGCAGATATTGTAACGCACAATTTAAGGTCGCACTCAGGTAACCTAGCTACAATTACTGAATTTTTAGAGGAAGATTTTTCAAATATATGCCAAAACGAAAATTATAAGCTATTAAAAATAGCGGTTGAGAATCTACAAGAAACCGTATCACATTTAACACAGGTAGCTAAGATTAAGGAAATTGATCCTTCAGAAATGGAAGCGTTAAATTTATATGCTTACGTACAAAAGGCGATGTATAATATTATTGCTTTAGCACAAAATGCTAATGCTATTATTTATAATGAAATTGATGAAAACCTTAAAGTGAAAGCAATTCCGGCTTATCTCGATAGTATTGTGCTCAATTTTCTTACCAACGCCATAAAGTATAAATCTGATGAAAGAATACCAATCATTGAATTATCTTCTGAAGTTCAGGATGATTTTGTGATCTTTAAGATAAAAGATAATGGATTAGGTATAGATATGGAGAAATTTGGAGATAAGATATTTCAGATGTATAAAACCTTTCATTACAATAAAGATGCTATTGGGATAGGTCTTTTTATAACAAAAAATCATATCGAATCACTAGGAGGTAAAGTAGAGGTGAACAGTGAGGTTGGTGTTGGTACGAAGTTTGTAATCTATCTCAAAAAAGCATAAATCCCTTTTTCAATGATTAAACCTTTTTATTGTTAGCTGGTCTTAACAGTATATTAACAATATAAAAAAAAGTAATCATGAAAAATTTCACAGCATTCAAAAACGGAATTTTAAGCCTTGTGGTTTTAGGTTTAATCTTTACGTCTTGTAGTAGCAACGATGAAGCTACAGAAACAGAAAATCCATTAGAAGATACTTTAGAGGTGCAACGCTCAGCCGAGATTGATCAGGTTGATAATGTTATAGGCGATATAATTATTGAGGTCTATGAAGATGAGGAATCTGGTATTGAAGACAGAAATCCGCAAGCTAGAGACATCCCAGAGTGTGTTACTATTACTGTTGTTGCTCAACAAGGTTATAGACAAGTAACTATAGATTTTGGGTCAGAGGGTTGTATAGTGCGAGGACATTTGTTAAAAGGGCAAATTGTGTTTGATTATACCAGAGATTCTGAAGCACAACAAATTATGATTAACTATAATTTGGTTAACTTTTACTTTGATGCCAAAAATGTCATTGGTAGTCGTTCTATTCTTAAAGAACTATCTAATGAAAATGGAAACCCACAGTTTACACACGATTTAAGTATAACAGTTATTTGGTCAAATGGTGTACAAGCGTCTAGAGAAGGAACTAAAATTAGAGAATGGGTTGAGGGTTTTGGTAGTGGTATTTTTAGCGATAATGTTTTTGAAATTTCAGGAGATTGGACAGCAACTTTCGTTAATGGAAATACGCATACTTACGAAGTGCTAACACCATTACGTAGAGAAGTAATTTGTGCTTATTTTGTTAGTGGAAGTTTTGATGTACAACGTACAAACTTTGGTGGTGTTTTTGACTATGGTCTAGGCGAATGTGATAACCAAGCCATATTTACATTTAATAATGGACAAGAAATTGAAATTACCTTGAATTAGTTGTTTTAATTAAGGTTGATTGGAGGAGAAAGCGAGCCAAATGGCTCGCTTTTTTTTATGCTCTTAAAGGTTGGTTTGTAATCAAATCGATATACAAGTTTACTTTATCCTTTAAATATTTACGATGGGTTATAAAATCCAAAAACCCGTGTTCTAATAAGAATTCTGAAGTTTGGAATCCTTCTGGTAATTCCTTACCAGTAGTATCTCTTACAATCCTTGGTCCAGCAAAGCCAATAAGTGCTCCTGGTTCTGAGATGTTTATGTCACCTAACATGGCAAATGAAGCTGTTGTACCACCTGTTGTTGGATCTGTGCATAGAGAAATATAAGGAATACCAGCATCTGCTAATTGCGCCAATTTTGCTGAAGTCTTCGCTAATTGCATTAAAGACAATGCAGCTTCCATCATACGTGCTCCACCAGACTTACTAATAATCATAAAAGGTGTTTTCTTTTTTAAAGCATAATCTGCTGCTCTTGCGATTTTTTCTCCAACAACACTACCCATAGAGCCACCTATAAAACCAAAATCCATACAAGCTATCACTAAATCTTTTCCGTTAGATTTACCAATAGCTGTTCTTACAGCATCCTTTAGATTTGTTTTTGCTTGTGCAGCTTTTAAACGGTCTGGATATTTTTTTGTGTCTTCAAATTTGAGTGGATCTTTTGAAGTTAGATTGGCATCTAACTCTTTAAATGTATTATTGTCAAATAGAATTTCAAAGTATTCTTTACTTCCAATTCTTACGTGATAACCATCTTCCGGACTCACATAAAAATTTTGCTCTAGTTCTTTGGTGTCAATTATTTTTCCTGTTGGAGATTTGTACCAAAGCCCTTTGGGAGTATCTTTCTTTTCCTCGGTTGAGGTTTGAATTCCTTTATCTTTTCTTTTAAACCAAGCTGACATATAAGATTATAATTTTTGGATTCGCGATTAAAACATTAAATGTGGCTAACCGTTATTTTTAGTTAGTAGTTAGTTGCAAATGTAAAACATATAAAATTACTACTTTATTTATTAAACTTAAAAATGAAAAAAAGGATAAGAAAGTAGAATTTTCATATAAATAAAAACCCATTAAAACTCTAATATTAAGTTTTAATGGGTTTTAAAAGTAGTTGTATAAATATTATAATGTATCTACATTATTTAAGTCTTCAAAAGCTTTTTTAAGTCTTTCAACAAAGGCATCTTCACCTTTACGTAACCAAACACGTGGATCGTAATACTTCTTGTTAGGTACATCGTCACCATCAGGATTACCTATTTGAGCTTGTAAATAGTCTTTTTTATCTTGTACATAATCTCTAACACCACTTAAAAAAGCATATTGCATGTCTGTATCGATGTTCATTTTAATAACTCCATAGCTAATACCTTCTCTGATTTCTTCAACAGTAGAACCAGATCCGCCATGGAATACAAAATCAATATGATTATGCTCAACACCATATTTTTCGGTAATATGTTCTTGAGAATTCTTTAATATTTTTGGAGTCAATTTTACATTTCCGGGTTTGTAAACACCATGTACATTTCCAAAAGCTGCTGCAATAGTAAACTGATCACTTACTTTACTTAACTCTTCGTATGCATAAGCTACTTCTTCTGGCTGAGTGTATAATTTAGAATCATCAACGTCAGTATTATCAACACCATCTTCCTCACCACCAGTAATTCCAAGTTCAATCTCTAAAGTCATACCCATTTTGCTCATACGAGTTAAGTATTGTTTACAAATTTCTATGTTCTCTTCGATTGGTTCTTCAGATAAATCAATCATGTGAGAACTATAAAGTGACTTTCCTGTTTCTTTAAAATGTTGTTCACTAGCATCTAATAAACCATCAATCCAAGGCAATAATTTTTTAGCACAATGGTCTGTATGTAAAATTACAGGTACGCCATAAGCTTCTGCCATCTCATGTACATGTTTTGCACCAGCAACAGAACCAGCAATTGCTGCTTTCTGACCTTCGTTGCTTAAACCTTTACCTGCATTAAATTGTGCTCCACCATTCGAAAACTGAATAATAACTGGCGCATTTAATGCCTTAGCCGTTTCTAAAACACCATTTATAGTGTTAGAACCAATCACATTTACTGCTGGTAAGGCAAAGCCTTTTTCTTTAGCGTAATTGAAAATATTCTGAACTTCTTTTCCTGTAGCAACTCCAGGTTTAATATTATGACTCATAATTTATGATTGAAAATTAGAAGTCAAAAATACGTAATTTTTGAGTATTTATTACTGATGAGGTACTATAAAATACCGAAAACGTTATAGTTAAAACAGGCTTATTAAGACTTTTAAAAAGGATAGTTAATACCAATATTATAAACGGCATTTCTAAAGTTGTAGTTTTTAAACCAACGGTTACCTATGTCTTGTGAAGGATCGTAAGTTTTAAAGCCAATATCAAAGCGTAATACAAAAAAGTCGAAGTCGTAACGCAAACCAAATCCAGATCCAACCGCAATGTCTTTTAAAGAGCTAAAATCAGTAAAGGTAGCCGCTTCTTCCTCTACATTGTCTAATACATTCCAAATATTACCTGCGTCAACAAATAGAGCACCACGTAAAGCTCCAAATAGACTAAAGCGCTGTTCTGCGCTTAAATGAATTTTAAAGTTAGCTTCATTAAACTCGTTAGTAGTTTTTGAGCTTCCTGGTCCTAGATTATAGGCAGTCCACGCTCTGTTATCATTTGGTCCACCAGCAAAGAAACTCTCAGCAAACGGAATGCTATTAGAGTTTCCATAAGGAATTGCAATACCAGAATAGGCTCTGAATGCAAACACGTTATTTCTACCTAAATCAACATACTTAATATAATCCAATTCAGTTTTAAAATATTGCGAAAATGTAACCCCAAAGACATCATAGTTACCATCTTCATTTTTAGGAGATCCTATAACTCTAGAGAGATTTGAAAGTAAATTCCCTGCTAATTCTACTCTCCATTTAAAAACAGAAAAGTCATTATCAAAAATATTTACGCGTTTATCCTTTTTATAATCGAAACTCGTTGAAAAAATAAGATTATTTTCGGTTAAACGTTGTTTTCGTTCTTCAATATTATTAACGGTTATAAAATCGTCGTCACTAGATGTTATGTTACCCGATAAAACGTCATTAATAAATTGATTGGCTTCATTTGGAAACCCTAAAGTAGCATCGCTATCAATATAATTAAGATCTCTAGCAACGGTATTTAATCTTCCAAAGGAATTACTATAAACTCCAAAATAATTACTAGTATTAAGGTTCTTCACAAACTGAACATTAAAAAGCTCTAAATTATTAGTAACTGTCTTTGAAGGAAACCAATTATAACTTACAATACCAGAGAGTGTTTGTTTATCTAATCCAATATTTTGTTGACTTGTCGCTGATAGATTAATAGCAGTACTAGGCGACATGTATTTTGGAATAATCTTATCTGTATTAAAAGGAGTAAATAAGCGCGGAAGAGTTAATCGAATATTTCCACCAAACTCATTAATATCAAAAAAGGCACTTTCATCTTTATTTCTACCTTCTGAAGATCCAATAGCTGCAATACCTGTAATTTCTAATGTTTCTGCACCTCTAAAAACATTTCTGATTTTTAAACCTGTACTAAAGGAAAACCCAATGGTTTGAATATTACTCTGATTGATTTCTGGATCAAAGCTTAAGGCGTATTTTTTCTTGGGTTCTAGATAGATGTTTGCTGTGAGTGTAGTGTCAGCCTCATTTTCTAGATATTCTATTCTTGGATATCTAAACATTTGTAAATCGTTAAGATAGCGCGAGGTTCTACTTCTGGCTAAATCACTATAGGTATCTCCTTTATTTATGAAAACTGCATCAGTAAGTGCCTTAGGTCTAAATCGCAAATTCTCTTTACTGTAAAGATTGAAATTTTTGTAAGTTGTTGTATCCGAAATAGCTTTGAATTGGTTCTCAAAATTATCGTCAGTAAATAAATTGACTTCCTTTATTTTATATATTTTAAAAGGTATTGTAGTGGTAGAATCTTCCCCTCTTATGGTACGATTAGAAATTCTTAATTCCGTATTAATTTTGTGGTCGGTATTAATAGTATCTGTTTCAAAACGGATATAGTCTTGCCCAAAATAATAGAAACCAGCATTACGCAAGTAAGTATTTATTCGTTCGCGTTCGTTTTCGAAATTTTGCTCATCGTATTGTTCTCCTTTTTTTAATAACGATGATTTGCTAAATGTATCATAAAGTGAATCTATCGCAGGACTGTTAATAATAGGTGTTATAGAATCTAAAGTGTAGGGCTTCTTTTTAGTGACTTTATATATCACTTGGGCACGTTTATTACTATCCTTTTCAATTTCATAGCTCACTTCATTATTAAACCAACCTTTACTATAATAGTATTTCCGTAGATTGGTAGCAGTTTTAATGGTTTTATCTTCATTGAGAATTACAGGTGCTTCTCCTGTACGTTTTAACCAACTATTAAAATTTCGTTGAGATTCAATTTGTTTATCAAACTGTTTTTTAGAAAGCAAAGCCGTTTTTCGTTTTACTTTTAAAGAATCGGCTAAGACGTTTACATCTATAATCGAATCTATATTTGGTCGTGCTAAGTTATAAACATGAAGTCGAAGCGGAAGACTCAAAAAACCTCGCATTCCGGAATTAGTCTTTTGAATAACGATATTATTAACACGTTCTTCATTGTTTTTCTTACCATCTTCTATTATTGTGTTTTCGGTGATGAGGTGTTCACCTTCTTTAACACGTTTTACTACATTACAAGAGTTAAGTGATAAAACAAATACAACCAACAGCCCATAATTACAAAGTGATTTGTGGCCTTTAATTAATGTTGAAATGCGAAGAAGCAAACTCAAAAGTTGTATCGTTTTTTTTGATAATGATTAAGCTATACAAATATTAGTCCAAAAAAGATTTACTTTGTATTAATAATAACAAATGTAAAGACATTTTAATGTTATCAAAGAATCAAATAAAGTTAATTAAAAGTTTAGGTCAAAAAAAATACAGACAGCAACTCGGCTTATTTATAGTTGAAGGGATAAAAGGGATTAATGAATTTCTCAATTCAGATTTTGAACTTGAAACCTTATATACAACAAAATCTATTTTTGATGTACCAGCTAATCGTATTTTAGAAATTTCTGAAGTGGACTTAAAGAAGATTTCGACATTAAAAAATCCCAATACAGCTTTGGCAGTTTTTAAAATGCCAAAGCAACAGGATCCCTCAGGAATAGGTTTAATTATTGCCTTAGATGCTATTAGAGATCCGGGTAATTTAGGGACTATAATTCGTCTTTGCGATTGGTATGGTGTCAAAGATTTGGTTTGTAGTTTAAATACAGTTGATTGTTATAATACTAAGGTTATACAAGCAACAATGGGTTCTTTAACACGTGTTAATGTGAGTTATTTAAATTTAGAAACTTATTTAGAATCTAGTATAACTGAAGTATTTGGTGCATTTATGAATGGTGAAAATATTTATACTACAGATTTACCTAATGAAGGTATTGTGATTTTAGGAAATGAGGCCAACGGGATTTCTAACGTTATTGAGTCTAAAGTAAAACGAAAGGTTACCATTCCTCAATTTGGTAATACTAAGTCTACAGAAAGCCTGAATGTCGCTAATGCTACAGCAATAGTTTTGAGCGAATTTAGGCGACAATCTATTGGAAAGTAAAATTGATAAAGATACCTCTAGTTTGCATTTTAGCAACATTTCCTGTCCATGGACTATTTGGATCTGCATCTCTAACGATTTCATCATTCATAGCAAAAATACCGCGAATAGAAGGAGTGAATTTAAAGTAGAGTAAGTACAAATCTACACCAAAACCAATCTCGTAAAAAAGCGTGTTTTTTGTCATTCTAAATTGGCCAGCACTATTATCATCTGGGTTCTCTTCATTACTAGAAAGATTTAACGCTGTAGAAATACCACCAATAATAAAGGGTTTAAAATTATTAATACGTTTAGTTGATACTTTTAATAAAAGTGGTATATGGATATAGGTAGACTTAACTTCTCTAAGTAAATCAGAGTCATTAAATTCCATACCATCAAAATAACTTTCGTTATAGTTTAAGTTTCTAGTGGCAAAGAATACTCCTGGCTCTAATCTAAGATTTAAGTAATCATTAATTCGCATATCTCCAACAAGACCAAGATGAAAACCAAAAACATCTTTATCTACGAGAATGTCTTCTAAATCTTCGTTATAGTTAAATTTGAAATCATATTGATTAAAACCTAAAAAATAACCCCAAGACAAAAACTTTTGATCAATATTATCAATGTTATTAGCTACTTTCTCTTTAGTGAATAGCTGAGCTGATGCGCTTTGAAACGCTACTAAAAATGCTATGAAAATTATTATTTTCTTCATATTATGCTTTAGATGCTGTATAAATTGTTGCCACACCCATTGTTTGTGGTTTGTCTTCGACACTAATAAACCCAATTTTTCTTAAAATATTGTTCAAAGCTTCTCCATAAGGAAAAACAGAAGCAGATTCGCTTAAATAAGTATAAGCGACTTTATCTTTAGAAAATAGTTTTCCTATTGTAGGCATAATTAGTTTAGTGTGTATGTTGTATCCAGCTTTGTAAATCGGATTTGTAGGCACAGAAGTCTCTAAAATAACAAAAATTCCATTAGGTTTTAAAACTCTCAGAATTTCAGAAAGCCCTTTTTCTAAATTCTCAAAATTACGAACTCCAAAAGCAACAGTAATAGCATCAAAGGTATTGTCTTCAAATGGTAAATCTTCAGAATCACCAACAACCATTGAGATAATATCCTCCAATTTCTTAGAACTTATTTTCTGACGACCAACTTCTAACATGCCATCACTAATATCTAACCCAATAATTTCTTTAGCATTTGTAGATGTTAGACTAATTGCTAAATCACCTGTTCCAGTTGCAATGTCTAAGATGTTTTTTGGATTTTTATTGGCAACCAGTTTTACCACTTTATTTCGCCACTTTACATCAATACCAAAAGAGATGACTCTGTTTAATCCATCATATTCCTTAGATATGGTGTCAAACATTTTTGTAACCTGAACCTTTTTAGATTGGTCACTATCTTTATATGGATTTACTTTTTTAGCCATCAAAAAATTTTTGCAAATATATGGATAAGTTCTATAGTACTTATAACTTTAAATACTTTAGGTACTTATTAACTTGCAACTTCTTAGTATATTTGCATGTTTATTTTAATAAATAATAATGAAGATAATTATCGCAGGTGCAGGAGAGGTAGGATTTCATTTAGCAAAATTATTATCCTACGAGTCGCAAGAGATAACACTTATAGATACAAAAAAAGATAGCTTGTCCTACGCAGGAGAGCATTTAGATATAAAGACCATAAAAGGTGACGCTACTTCAATTGCTATCCTAAGAGAAGCTCGTATAGAAAAAGCAGAGCTTTTTATTGCTGTTACATCTTCAGAGAGTATAAATATAACAGCTAGCGTTATAGCTAAACAACTTGGCGCAAAACGAACAATTGCGCGTATTTCTAATACAGAATTTATAGATAATAAAGAAACCGTTGGGTTTTCGAAATTTGGAATCGACGAATTAATTTCACCAGAGTCTTTAGCGGCTTCAGAAATAGAACTTTTATTAAATCAGTATGGGTTTAATGATACTTATGAGTTTGAAGGTGGAGCACTTACCATGCAAGGTTTGCGTTTATCTAGGACTGCAACATTTGTTGGTAAAACCGTAAAAGAAGCAGCTGAATTATATTCTGAGTTACACTTTATTCCTATCGTAATTCAGCGTTATGGAACTCAATATACGATCATACCTAGAGGAGATACTATTTTTAAAGAAGGTGATAAAGTGGTTTTTATTACTTCTAAAGGAGGTGATGATGAATTATTTGAATTATCAGGAAAAGTTAAGGTAGATATTAAGAATGTAATGATTCTTGGCGGAAGTCAAATAGGTTATAAAACAGCAAAAGACCTTTGTGCAAGTAAGTTCAATGTAAAACTTGTAGAAAGTAAAAAAACCGTAGCCGAAGATTTAGCCGAAGATTTACCGAATGCTTTAATTATTTGTGGTGATGGTAGAAATGTTGAGATTTTAGAAGAAGAAAATATTTCTGAAATGGATGCTTTTATTTCAGTAACTGGTAATTCTGAAACTAATATTATGTCTTGTCTTTTAGCAAAGTCTAAAGGAGTAAAGAAAACCATCGCTTTAGTTGAAAACATGGATTATTACCAATTGTCTCACTCTATTGGTATAGATACTCTAATCAATAAAAAATTATTAGCAGCAAACAATATATTTAGATACATAAGAAAAGGCGAGGTTGTAGCTATGACCAAACTAACAAATATGAATGCTGAACTTTTAGAATTCGTGGTGAAGCCAGATTCTAAAATCACTAATAAACTCATAAAGGATTTAAATTTCCCTAGATCAGCTATTTTTGGCGGAGTTATTAGAGATGGTAATGGGTTAATTCCTTTAGGAAGTTTTAAAATTGAATCAGGAGATAGGGTTGTTGTATGTTGTTTACCACGATCCATTTCTGAAGTAGAAACTTTTTTCTCATAAGCTATGTCTCGTATTAAGCTTAATTATAAAATCATTTTCCATTTTTTTGGATTGCTATTATTGTTTAATGGTGGTTTTATGATGATTGCCACATTAATAAGCTTCATCTATAAAGATGGTGTTACCTTCCAATTATTTCTTGCTGGTTTAGCAACTTTACTAATTGGCTCTTTTGCCATGATTGGTACGAAAAACCATCGCAAAGAAATGAATAAACGCGAAGGTTATATTGTTGTAGCTTTTGGTTGGATAGTGATGTCTTTAACAGGAACATTGCCATATTTGGTTACAGAAGCTATTCCGTCATTTACAGATGCTTTTTTTGAAACCATGTCTGGTTATACCACTACAGGTGCTAGTATTCTAAATGATATAGAAGTAGTGCCCAAAGGTGTTTTGTTTTGGAGAAGTACAACCCATTGGATTGGTGGTATGGGAATCATTGTATTGGCCATTGCTATTTTACCTTTACTTGGAGTCGGTGGAATGCAGTTATTTGCTGCAGAGGCGCCTGGTCCAGGTGGCGATAAATTACATCCTAGAATTACAGATACAGCTAAACGTTTATGGTTAATCTATGTTGGTTATACAGCAGCAGAAACAATTCTTTTACAAGTTGCTGGAATGTCGTTTTTTGATGCCATAAACCATGCGTTGAGTACGTTGTCTACAGGTGGATTCTCTACAAAAAATGCAAGTATAGCTCATTGGAATGATAATCCTGCTATACAATATATCATCATGTTTTTTATGTTTTTAGCTGGGACTAATTTTGTCTTGAGTTACTTTATGTTTAAAGGAAAAGTTTCAAAAATCATACAAGACGAAGAGTTTAAACTTTATTTTAAGTTCATTGCTGTTTTTACAATAGTTGCGGCACTTTTAATTTATTTTAGAGCAGATGTATCACTATCTTCCATAGACCATCCTATGGTGTTAGGAGAAGTAGAGAGTGCTATTAGACATGGCTTATTTCAAGTTTTGGCAATTATTACTACTACTGGATTTGTTACTGCAGATTATACCATGTGGACGCCATTTTTAACGGTGTTCTTTTTTGGTTTAATGTTCTTAGGTGGTTCTGCTGGTAGTACAGCTGGTGGAGTAAAAGTGGTACGCCAATTAATTTTGATAAAAAATGGTTTTATAGAATTTAAACGAGCTTTACATCCTAATGCAATCTTACCTGTACGCTATAACACTAAATCTGTATCTAAAGATATTGTATTTAATATTTTGGGCTTTTTTATCCTTTACATGTTGTCCTTTATAGTTGGAGCATTGGTCTTTTCAATGTTTCAAATAGATTTTACATCTGCAATTGGTCTATCAGCTTCTAGTTTGGGTAATGTTGGACCAGCCTTAGGTGATTTTGGACCTGTTAACAATTATTCTGCGTTACCTGCTTTAGGAAAGTGGTGGGCTTCATTTTTAATGCTTCTTGGACGTTTAGAATTATTCACAATTCTTATATTATTGACGCCTTTTTTCTGGAGAAATAGGTGATTTACAACTAGGATTTAATCTTATTTTTGGAAGAAATCAATAAATTTTCAACTTTTTTTTAAGATTTTTTAAAACATAGCTAGCCTATATTTTTATTGATTGTTTTTCGAATTGATATGCTTAATATAAAGCTATAGTTGTAACACAGGCTGTAACATTTTTAATAGTTGTGCGTCATATTTATGTAACCAATTAAAAATATCAATTATGGAATTAGCTGTAAATCATGAATTAGAATTTGTACCAGAACCCATTAAGGGAACTCATTTTACAACCAACGGATTGTTAAATTCTAATTACAAATCAGTTGTGAAGAAGAACTTTAGCAAATCAACTACAAAATCAGTATTCGGAATTAGACAACGTCTAAAATCTTCTCAACTAAACATGGTAAATCATACCGCTGTAATCTTAAAATTATCAGTATTTGCCATAGCTTTAGTCGCTTTATTCTAAATAGTACAGACTATTTACTTTTTTGATCTTTAACTGACACTTTTTTTTAAGTGTCTTTTATTCTTATTAATAGCATATTGTATTCTATGTTAATACTGTATACTATTGCCTTTACTTAACTTTTAAAACTCAGAAATTGTGGGAGCTCAAACGATGATTACAATATTGAAGAATAATGAAAGAATGATGGGTAAACGTACTAAGTTTAAAAAGACACTAGGAGGTTATGGTAAAAACAATAAAACGGAATATAATTTACCAAAAGCTACTCCTAAGCAATTGAGAGAGATTAGAAGAAGACTTAAAAAAGAAAATCGAATCCTTTGGGTAAAGATCATAGGATTAACTTTAATAATATTTATCACATTGGTTTGGGTGCTTTTTGCATTATAATAAAAAAGCTATAACGGAATAATCACGTTATAGCTTTTCTTTAAAAAGACGATTGATGTATTATATTAGCTTAACGCTTCTTTAATACGTTTAATTGCTTCTTTAATATTGTCTTGTGATGCCGCATAAGAAATTCGGATACAATTAGGATTCCCGAATGCTTCACCAGTTACAGTAGCTACTAAAGCTTCTTCTAACAAGAATAAAGACATATCTGTAGCATTATTAATGGTTTTGCCTTTTATGGTCTTTCCGAAATATGCTGATACATCAGGAAATACATAAAATGCTCCTTCTGGTTCATTAGCTTTAAAACCATCTATCTCACTTATTAAATTTAAAATAAGTTTACGCCGTACTTTAAATTCATCTACCATATATTGTACACTAGATGCTGGTGCTTCTAATGCCGTAATTACAGCACGTTGTCCAATACAATTTGCACCACTTGTAACTTGGCCTTGCATTTTATTACAAGCTCTTGCAATCCAGTCTGGTGCGCCAATGTATCCAATTCTCCAGCCAGTCATTGCAAAGGCTTTCGATACTCCATTTACTGTAATCGTTCTGTCGTACATATCATAAAACTCAGCCATACTATAATGACCACCTATAAAGTTGATATGTTCGTAAATTTCATCAGAGACTACAAATATATTAGGATATTTTTGTAAAACATCTGCCAATGCTCTCAGTTCATCTTTGCTATAAACAGATCCACTTGGGTTACAAGGAGAGCTATACCAAATCATTTTTGTTTTTGGAGTAATAGCAGCTTCGAGCTGTGCTGCGGTCATTTTAAAATCGTTCTCAATAGAAGTTTCAACTTCTACTGGTACACCATCATTAAGCTTTACAATATCAGCGTAACTTACCCAATAAGGACAAGGTAAAATAACTTCATCTCCTTCATTTAACATTACTGCAGCAATGTTGAATAAAGCTTGCTTTGCTCCTGTAGAAACCACAATTTGCGGTAAGGTGAAATTAAGATTATTATCACGTTTAAATTTAGTGATAATAGCCTCTTTTAACTCTACATAACCATCAACTGGTGTGTAGCTATTGTAGTTTTGATTTACAGCTTCTATGGCTGCATTTTTAATAAAATCTGGAGTGTTAAAATCTGGCTCTCCTAAACTCAATCCGATAATGTCTTTTCCCTCTGCTCTTAATTCTCGAGCTTTTGCTGCCATAGCAAGGGTTGCTGAAGTCGATAGATTGTTAATTCTATCTGAAAGTTGGTTCATTGTAATTAGTTGTTTTAATCTGCGAATTGTATTAAGCCATGCTTGGTTTTTTACCTAATTCTTTTAATTGCTGATAATGTTCCGAAATAGCGGTCCAAATAGAATTGTATTCGTTATAAGGTAAACTAAATTCATGGGCAGTTTCTCTAACTATTTTTGCGATATTTTTATAATGAACATGACTTATATTTGAAAATAAATGATGTTCAACTTGTCTATTTAAACCTCCAGTATAAAACTCTACCATCCAGCTTTTAGGAGAAAAATTAGAAGTCGTAAATAGTTGGTGAATTGCCCATGTGTTTTTCATATTTCCATCTTCGTCTGGTAAAGGCATTTCAGTATTTGGCATTACATGTGCTAATTGAAAAACCACACTTAGAATAATTCCTGCTGTATAATGCATAATTAGAAACCCGATTAAAACTTGCCACCAAGCATAACCTAGAATCATAGGTAAGGCCACCCAAATAGAATAGTATATTATCTTACCAACAATTAACTTCGTCCATTGTGTAGCAGGATTTGGGAAATCGCCATAAGACAATTTTCTTTTAAGGTATTGGTATGTTTGCTTAAAATCTGTTGTAATTGCCCAATTAACAGTTAATAAGCCATATAATAAAAAGGCATAATATTTTTGATATTGATGGATTTTTAGCCATTTAGAATGTTTAGAAAAACGAATAATTCTTCCAGCATCAATATCTTCATCATGTCCTTGAATGTTAGTATAGGTGTGGTGTAACACATTGTGTTGTACTTTCCAGTTGTAATCGTTACCAGCTAAAATGTGTATGCTGCTTCCCATTAACTTATTTACCCATTTTTTACTAGAAAAAGAGCCATGGTTTGCATCGTGCATAACATTCATTCCTACACCAGCCATACCAACACCAATAACCATCATAGATATAATCTGTAGCCAAGTTGGTAAATCAACTGTTAATAATAATACTAATGGTCCTAGTAATAATGCAAACATTATTATAGCTTTTGTATAAAGTTTCCAGTTTCCTGTTTTTTTAATATTATTTTCTTTGAAGTAATTGTTAACCCGTTTGTTTAAGGTTTTGAAGAACTTAGCGGAATCTGTTCTTGAGAATTTTAAGGTTTGTTGTGCCATTAATCTTAGTTTTTAAGATATAACGTAAGGGATTAAAATACATTATAACTGGTCAAAGATAGTTAATAATTAAAATTGAGCATATGAGAATACAATAATTTATACACATTATAATTGAGTATTTTTGAAAAAAATAAAGTTATGGAGTTAATCCTAAAATATTTCCCAGATTTAACCGAAACACAAATTAATCAATTTGAAGCTTTAGAAGGTTTGTATAAAGACTGGAATGCTAAGATAAACGTGGTGTCTCGCAAGGATATTGATGAGTTATATCTAAGGCATGTACTGCATTCCTTAGCAATTGCCAAGGTGATTCAGTTTAAAGATAATTCTTCAATTTTAGATGTAGGTACTGGTGGTGGTTTTCCTGGTGTGCCTTTGGCAATATTGTTTCCAAACTGCAAATTTCATTTGGTAGACAGTATTAATAAAAAACTAAAAGTGATTAATGCAGTTTCTGAAGCTATAGAGTTAACTAATGTTAAAACAACACATAGTAGAGTAGAAGCTATTGATGAAACTTTTGATTTTATAGTAAGTAGAGCAGTAACTGCAATGCCTGAGTTTACCAAATGGGTTAAAGGAAAGATTGCAAAGCATCAAAAGAACGATATAAAAAATGGTATCCTCTACCTTAAGGGAGGTGACTTAACTGAAGAGTTAAAACAATATACTAACGTTAAAGCTTTTCTTCTTTCAGATTATTTTGAAGAGGAATTTTTTGAAACTAAAAAAGTGATTTATTTACCTCTAAAACATAAATAATTTCTTCCAAATTAAATTAAGAGAGATAATTTTATGCTGTATTTACGTCTTTAAAAGGACATGGTTAAGTTTGCAGAAAGACCTGTGGCCTCAGCTACGAAACGACATACACCTCCTACACAAAGAAGACCTGCGCGTTGTCTTCCGTAATTTAATCCTAATCTTGTAGAGCCTTTTGTATAGCTACCACCAATGTTGTAATAATTGGTTTCTGCTGTATCACTATCATTACCTGCATTATATATATCATTAACGTAAAACGAAAACTTTGAGTTTAAATTAAACTCAATAGTTCCTCCAGTCCAATCATGAGATTCTGAATCAGACCATAATTTTTGAGCTTCAAATCTAAAGGACTTTCCGCCTCCAATTTTATAAGTGGCTTCAGCAACTACAATATTAGATTTTATAGATTTAGCTCCAAAATTCCCTTCTATTTCTCTTTTATTATAATATTGGTTAACATAGTATAATATAGAATTCCATTTAGAATTCCATTTTTTTCTTACTTCGAGGCTAACGTCTGAAAAGTATTTGTTTCCAAAACCAATAAGATCTGTATTATAATCTAGGTTAGCATAATCAAAATCACCTTTTAAACCAGCCCAATATGAAGCGTTAAAGGCAATTTTTGTTCCGTATTTTCCTCCAAGCGGAGTATCTTTCTTTATTTTATAGAATACATCTAATTGTCCACCGATTTCACCAACTTTTAATAATCCTGGATCTAAAAACGACACTGCTGATTGTGCCTGATAAACAAAAATATTTGTTAATAGATAATCATGTTGTTTGGTTAAACCAGGTGTGTAGTTGATAATGTTTTCGAGAAAAATATTTCCATCTTTTTTGCGTTCTGAAAAGAATGACATGTTTTCAAGCCTTCTAAACGTAGCATCTAATCCAAATCCTTTTTTAGAAAATCCTGTATTGAAAAGAATTGCACTTCCTGGTTGTATAAAATTATTAGATAATTGACCTACTTGTACCACAGCATCATCACTTATAGAGACATATTCTAAACCTGTATAAAAACTACCTTTAGAAAAATCTATACGTCCAGAAAAAGCATTGGTTAGTTCATCAAACTCTGGATCGATTATATCTGTTTCTTCTTTTCTTCCAACGTAGCTTAATCCAAGACTTAAAGAGGAGTTTTCAAAATTAAAAATAGATGAAAGGTCAACCTCAGCATTAGCTCCAAATACTTCTCCATTAGAAGATTCGAATCCAAAACGTTGTTTACCATATAAAGCTGTTAATGAAATAGATTCTATCGGAGTATATTCTATTTTACCTCCTAAAAGGGCGTTATTAAGACCTAATTGTCTGTCTTCCCAGTTTCTTAAGATTAACCCACTTCCAAATTGAGAATAAAAATGTCCAGCAGTGGCACTTAGTTTTGAATTTTTATAATTTAGAGAATATATACCTAAATCGGTACCCTTATAATTTGGTGAATAATTGATTAGCGAAAAAGGTTCGTAAGATTCTAACTGAATAGTAGCAGTGAAGTTTTTTAAAAATGTATAATTTAATTTTAAATAGTTATTAGATCTTATGTGTTTATCTCCATCTTGGTTTTCGGTGTCAAAAAAAGGTCCTGTTTTTTTGTCATCATTGTACCAAGCAGTATTAGATTCAAGTCCAATTCTTAAATTCTCAATTAATTGTGCGAAAATAAATTGTCCAGATAGACAAAAAACTAATAATAGCATCAGTTTTTTCATGGTATTGGTTTTGGTTGGTAGTTAGTAAATATATTTTGGTTTCTATTTAGAATGCTCTTTAATTACTTCATATAAATCATCTTCACTTCCAGGAGTATAGCCAGTACGTTGATGTATGATTTTTCCATTTTTTACTACAATTAAATATGGTAGAACAGAGATATTTAAAGCACGTTTAAGTTCTTGGTTATCATCTAGCAAAATTTGGTACTCCCAATCTTTGCCATTTACCATTGGTATTACTCTTTTCTTTGTTCTAGAGTCATCTGTAGAAATTGCTATAATCTCTACATTAGTTTCTTCTTGCCATTCTTCATAGACTTCGCTTATGGCATCTAATTCATTAATGCAAGGGACACACCAAGTCGCCCAAAAACTAAAAACTTTAATAGTGTCTGAATTGGCAAGTTCTTTTATAGAGATAGATTTATCTTCTGTACTTTTTAATGTTATGTTTGGTAGTTCTTGTGCCTGACTATATGAAATAGTCAGTAAACAGATTAAAAATAAAACATTCTTCATTTAGGTGGTTTTTGTCAATTCAATAATTTTTTTACAATAATAATACCAAAAATTTAAAATATTATATATTTGTCAACGAATTAATAAAAAAACATCAATAATGAAAAAAACATTGATTTTAAAATCCCTATTTTTTGCTTGCATTTTAATTTTTAATAGCTGTGGAGGTGATAGTAATGATGGGTCTGGTGGAGATGGAGGTACAGAAGAAATAACAAGTATAACATTATCTAGGCAAGTTAATACGGAAGTCTATGTTGGTGACATCGTATTTTTTAATGTAAAAGGAAATACTAATGAAGATGTAACTTCTTCTTCTACAATAACATTAAATGGTAATGATATTGGTGGAAGTTCATATCTTACACAAACAGAAGGAGTCTTAAACTTTGTTGCAACATATAACGAGTTTACAAGTAATACTATTCAGGTTACTGTAGTAGAGCCTTCTGTTAAATTTTCAAAAAATGTGTTGATCGAAGACTACACAGGTACATGGTGTGGTTATTGTCCAAGAGTTGCTTACGGTATAGAGCAAGTTGAGGCTGCCACTAATAATGCTATCCCAGTGGCTATACATCGTGGAAATATAGATCCTAATGGGAGTAATCACGATCCCTATAACTTTAGTGCTGGTGTACTTGAGGATGCAATAAACTTAGAAGGATATCCAACGGCAATGATAAATAGAACTACTTTGTGGACGTATCCAGAACCAAGTAATATTAGTCAAGTTGTTAATTTAACTAATTCAGGTGCTGATGTCGGATTAGCTTTGACTCCTGTGCTTAATGGTAATACGATTTCTCTTGAAGTAAAAATGAAGTTTGGAGAGTTGTTTTTTACTGACGCAAAACTTATAGTTTATGTTTTAGAAGATGATTTAATATATAATCAAGTTAATTATACAAGTTACTATGGTGGATCTAGTGTAATTGCTAATTTTGAACATGACCACGTATTGAGAGCTTGTTTAACAGATTTATTAGGAGATACAATTCCGCCAGCAGAAGTTGTTGAAGATAATGAATATACGGAAACCTTTAGTGTACCTGTGCCAAGTAATGTAACTGATATGTCTAAAATGAGTATTGTAGCATTTGTCGTAAATGGAGTAACAAGTAATGTTTATAATGCTAGATCAGCTAATTTTGGTGATACACAGACTATTGAGGAGTTGTAAAATCTCACTATATATAAAAAACCTGTAAAATATTTTACAGGTTTTTTTGTTGAAAATTACGCCTTAAGGCGATAAAGAATTTCTATTATTTTACAATAAATTTGGTAGAAAATCTTGTATTGTTCTCACCAGTAACATTCAAAATATAAAACCCTGAGGTTATATTTATCGGAATACTTGTACGATTATTCAAATTTAAATTTGTGTTATACATTGTTTTTCCTGTTACATCTATAATATGAATGTTAGCATTAGTGTTAATGTTAGAAAGTAATACTAACTCATTGTCAATAGGGTTTTTTTCTAGCTTAAAAGCAATCTCATTTTCATTTGAAACACTTAATGGAGGAGTTAGTATTTCTAATAAAGCAAAGTCAACATTAGCTTGAGTTAATTGCACATGTGGCTCATTATCGTCTGGTAAAAATGTATTGTCAAAAGGTGTATTGTTTGTCGTTCCACGACTTACGATATTAATATTATGATGCCAATTAACATCATCATCAGTTGCTTCATCTGTAATTTCGAGAGCTAAAGCACTCACGGAAGGAATAAAACTAAATTTATCGATTTGCATGGCTGTTAAGAAATCTGCGGCAATTCCACCACCAGCACCAATATCTCCTGTTAATGCCGATAAATCAAACAAACCACCTGGTGCTGAATCAACGCCATCAAAATTGGTAGTACCAGAACTTGCTACAGATAATAGGTCGGGAATGAAAGGTGGGAAAAGTGGTGCAAAGAAACGACTTACTTGTTGAGCTGAGCCTGCACTTGGTGTCATGTATAATTCTATTTCTACATCTATTGGAGCACCACCAAGAGGAGAATCTACAGGTATTGTGGTGTTAACAATAGTAAAACCATTTGTTACTGGTGTTGTGCCATCTTTTGCTAAGTAAGCACTTCCAATTCCGCTACCATTAATAATAGCAACATTACGAACATTTTCAGGGAAACCAGTTGATGTAAAACTATTTATTCTAGTTTCAAACTCTGTTCTAAATGGATGTTGTTCTGGTAATGTTAGTAATGGGTCAAATGTAAAAGCATCAGCTCCTGAGAGATGTGGTTCAAAATGATCTATTAATAATTGTCTTGCTGCAGATGATTTTAGAAAACCTTCAATAAGTGGTTCTAGTTCAGCTACAGGACTTAACGGATTATTCGCTAAAAAGTTTAGTTGATGTTGTAAACCAATAGGTACATTAGCACCAAGATGCGGTGAATCAAAAGACATATAAAGTCTGGTGTCTGGATCTATAGACGCATCTTCCATATAATTTAAAGCATAACGTGCTATAATTCCTCCCATACTTGGGCCTATAATAACATTTGGTTCAGGATTAGGATTAACTGCTTTTGCTATATTGATAACATTTAGTAACTCTACTAATATCATAGCATTACGATCCATGAAATCTGCACCACCATCAATAGTAGCTCCATCCGCATCTCTCAGATATGTAGGAAAGTTTAAAATGACAACATCAAAACCTTCAGCACGAACAAGGTCTGCTAGGTTTTGAGCACCAGAAGTGCCTGTAAAGTCTAATGAGCTATATAAGCCAGCAATATTTCTAGTGTCACCTGGATCAAAACCATCTACAATAATAATGGGTTTGTCTAAAACATTATCAGCACTCAAAAATATTTCGTATTCACCTTCACCAGGATATGTTGTAGCTTCACCATAAGCTGATAAATCTAAAGGTTCCGTAGAAATAATCTCTATCTGTGCAAACAAAAGCACTGGTAAAAATAATAAGATAAAAAAGTAATGTTTTTTCATAGGTCGTAATTTTTTATTTATAAGACTGAAAAGATACAAAGTTTAGGCTTGTAATTGAATTTTTTTAACGTCATTTCTATTAAAAGCAAAAAAAATCCTTAAAAGGATTAAACTTCTAAGGATTTGTATTTCAGTTTATTATAATCTTAGCTTAAGAAAGGATATCTGTAATCTGTAGGTGTTACAAATGTTTCCTTAATTAATCTTGGAGATACCCAACGTAATAAGTTTTGCGCACTACCTGCTTTATCATTTGTGCCAGATGCTCTAGCTCCACCAAATGGTTGTTGACCAACAACAGCACCAGTTGGTTTATCATTAATATAGAAGTTACCAGCAGAGTTTTGTAACGCCTTAGTCGCTTCTTCAACTGCGTAACGGTCTCTAGATATTATAGCGCCTGTTAAAGCATATTCGCTGGTTTCATCAACTAGTTTTAAAGTTTCCGAGAACGCATCATCTTCATATACATGTATAGTCATCACGGGTCCAAATAACTCAGTACACATTGTTGTGTATTTTGGGTTAGATGTTACAATTACCGTAGGTTCAATAAAATAACCTATAGATTTATCGTAGTTACCACCAGCTATTATTTCAGCATCACTATCGGCTTTGGCTCCATCAATGTATTTTGCTAATTTATCAAATGAACCTTCGTGAATTACAGCTGTAATAAAGTTACTCATATCTTCAGGAGAACCCATTTTGAATGACTTAAGATCTTCAACAAGATATTTTTTTACATCAGCCCAAATTCCTTTTGGAATATATGCTCTAGATGCAGCACTACATTTTTGTCCTTGAAATTCAAATGCACCACGAGCGATTGCTGTAGCTACTTGTTTAGCGTCAGCCGATTTGTGAGCCACGATGAAATCTTTTCCACCTGTTTCTCCAACAATTCTGGGGTACGTCTTATAGTTATGGATATTGTTGCCAATCTGTTTCCATAACTCTTTAAATATGAATGTAGAGCCTGTAAAATGTAATCCAGAGAAATCTGGACTAGCCATCACTGTATTCGTAATCATTACTGGATCACCAAAAACAACATTAATTACACCAGCTGGTACGCCTGCTTCTTTAAAAACATCCATAATCACTTTTGCAGAATAGACTTGGCTATCACTAGGTTTCCAAACCACAACATTTCCCATTAGTGCCATACAAGCTGGTAAATTTCCAGCTATAGCAGTAAAGTTAAAAGGAGTTACAGCATAAGTGAAACCTTCGAGAGGTCTGTATTCAACCCTGTTCCAAGCGTCACTTGTACTTTCAGGTTGCTCCATATAGATGTCAGTCATAAACTGAACATTAAAACGTAAGAAATCAATAAACTCACAAGCTGCATCAATTTCTGCTTGGTGTACTGTTTTAGATTGTGCAATCATTGTTGCAGCATTAATCTTTGCTCTGTATGGACCAGCGATTAATTCTGCTGCTTTTAAGAAAATACCAGCACGTTGTTCCCATGGCATCTGTGACCATGTTTTACGTGCTTCCAATGCTGTAGCAATAGCTTCATCAATATGTTTTTGCTCTGCTATATGATATTCACCTACAATATGTTGATGGTCGTGCGGAGGAGATATAGTTCTGGTATTTCCAGTTTTTACATCTTCACCATTGATATATAAAGGGATTTCAACTTTGCTATTAAACATTGTTTTATAAGTGTCTTGAACAGCTTTGCGTTCAGGTGAACCAGGTGCATAAGATTTCACAGGTTCGTTAACCGCTACAGGTACATTAAAGAATCCTTTTCCCATAATATATTTTGTTTTTTTAGTTTGAATTTTGAAAGTGCAAAGGTACGATATTTATGATATATTCTTAATTTCAAACGTAATAGTTGTGTGAAGATTGGAAGGATAATTTTTGTAAGTTGCATACTTAAATTTTTGAATTTATCGATGCTAAAAAGTGATGCCTTTATTTTAACACTTGCCTATCCTGATACTATAGTTAGAATATCTGATGAAAAACTTGTGCCTTATTTAAAATATATAAACGTTGGTTGCGAAAATTATGTACGAGCAGGACATGCAGCTTTGGTGCTAATAGATATTAAGACAGGGCATTTAGAGTATTTTGATTTTGGGAGATATACATGTCCCCAAGGTTATGGTCGTGTTAGAGGGAAAGTAACGGATCATGAATTAGATTTCCCTTTAAGCGCACAAATTAAAGATGGCAACTTAACTAACTTAAACGACATATTAACTTTCCTAGCAACTCAGCCAAATTTTACTCATGGTGAAGGGAAATTAGTGGCTTCAGTTTGTAATGCTATAAATTATAAAAAGGCTAAAGAATTTATTATGCAATTGCAGCATAAGGATTTTGTTAGATATGGTGCTTTCTTAAAAAAAGGAAGTAATTGTTCTCGTTTTGTAACTGATACTTTAATTGCATCTATTGCTATTAATAAGAAAAAGAAGAAGTTAATTAAATCAAAGCGTTTTACACCAAGTACAGTTAGTAATGTTGTGATTGCTAATACAGAACAAAAGGTTTATGAAATATCAGAATCTGGTACTATTACCGAATTTACATCGACACCCAAAGCTGAAAACAGACGTTGTTTTTTAGATAAGCTAAACGGTTATCAGCCCAATTTAATTGGTAATTTAGAGTCCAAGCGAGTTTTGGAAATCGCTGATCATGCGCAATGGCTAGAGGGCATTGGTGCTGGTGCATGGTTTGAGATTTATGATTTAGGTAACAAAATGGAATATCGATATAGGCGTATTTCTCCTTATGGTAATATTGATTGTGATGGTGTTTATTCTATTAATTCTGAAGGATTTGATATTAATTCTAAATATCAATTTATACACTATTCGAATTGCTCATTCTTTCATATAGAACAACATTCAATATACTATCGATTTGAATTTATAAAAAAATATGAATTTTAATTAAGTGCAAAAGGTGCGCTCAATTTGAAGGTCGGAATATAAACCTTAAATTTATTGGCTTTAGTAAAGTTGACCATATTGTAATGACCGCGCATTGCTCCAAAAGGAGACGTTAACAAACAGCCGGAATTGTAAGTATGAGATTCTCCAGGTTTTAAAACTGGTTTTTTACCAATAACACCTTCTCCTTCAATAATCTCTTCATTATTAAGGGCGTCAAGAATTTTCCAGTGTCTTGTATTAAGTTGAACAGAATCTTTACTTTGGTTTTCAATCGTTACTTTATACCCAAAGGCGAAGTGCACTTTATAGTTCTTGTAAAATGTACCTTCAAAATTGGTTTCGACAGAAATTTTAATTCCGCTTGTAACTTGTTGTACCATTAATCTTAAATAATTGTATGCTAAAATAGCATAATTTTTGAATGCTGAACTAATTAATACGTTAAGAAGCCGATAAATTTAACATATGTGTAGAAACAAAGGCTTCTAAGGTCTTAAAAAAGCTTAAAATATCTTCTTTTTCTAAAACAGTGTTTATAGTGACCATTCTAACAAATTCATTTTCTTGGAATTTTCCGAAGCCAACCATAAGCTCTGAATTTTCGTAAAGTGCAGTACATAATTCATTAGCGGGAATGCCTTTGTAATTGAAACAAACGGAGATGGAATCATTAAAACTATATAAAATATAATCTTTGTGTTCTTTAATATAATCTCTTGCGATGTTTGCCATTTCAAACTGCTTATCCACAATCTTTTCTAAACCTTTTGTACCGACAGATTTCCATAACGTCCAAAATTTTAAGGCATCATTTCGTCTTCCACACTGTAATGAGGTTTTTCCAAGATTAAAGTCATCACCATCTGTTTGATATAAGTAATCCGCTTCATTAGAAAAGGAATGATGAAGTTGCTCTTTATTTTGTGTTACAATTATTGAACAACTTAAAGGTGTGCCTAACATTTTATGTGCATTAACACTAAACGAATCCGAATGTTTTAAACCTTTAATTAAATGTTTGTATTTTTCACTAAAAATAACTCCTCCACAATAAGCTCCATCAACATGTAACCATAATTTGTGTTTTTCGCAAACTTTACTAATAGCTTCAATATCATCAAAAGCACCAAGTACAGTTGTGCCAGCTGTTGCATTTACAAAGAAAGGTTCGAAGCCATCATTAATATCTTTCTGAATTATTTTATCTAAATGTTCAGTAAGCATTTTTCCATTACTATTTGTCTCTATAAGTCTTACTTGATTTCTGCCAATACCAGTTAGAGCTGCATTTTTAGATATAGAGTAGTGAGAAGCTGCAGAGGTGTATAGTGTCATTTTTTTTGAAAGTCCTTCTGCTCTAATAGATTCGTTTTTATAATCTCTTGCCATGATAAGAGCCATCATATTACTCATAGAACCACCTGGTGCTAAAGCGCCATCACTATCACTAGAATAATCTGCTAAGGCACAAATATTTTTGAGTACCTGCTTTTCAATACCAACTTGCGGGCCAGCAACTTTATAGGTGTACATGCTATTATTAAATAGTACTGCGAGTAAATCACCAAGGGTTGCTTTACCAACTCTACCTCCAAATAATTGATTAAAAAATGATTTTGAAGCTGTTTTTGGAGTGCTTTTAATGATGTCCTTTAAGATGTTTTTTAAATCATTGTCAATGATTCCATCATTGTTTAATGATAAATCTAATTGTTGATATAATTCTGAAGTCGAAATTGGTTTTGCAACAGGTTGATTAGTTTCTGCTTCAAAAAGCACGTCACATAATTCAGAAAATAAGGCAATATCATTTTGCATTTTAAAAATGTTTAAAAAGAATGTGAAAGATAAAAGAAATTTAGTCCAAGAAGACCATATTCCTTACAGTTTTAGTTAGAAATATTTACAGAAGATGTATCTCCATAACCTATAAGACGGTCAAAACGTGCTCCCAAATCTCTATAATAGACTAAGACTTTGTAGTTGTTTTCGGTTTGCCAAAAATCGCCACTGATAGCACCTTCGTCAAGAACTCCTGTAGTTTTATCTATAGCAACATGTTTGTAATTATAGAAGCCTTGTTTTAATCTAAGCATGCATTCGTAACGCCCACTTTCTGGATTATATTCCATTTTAGTATAATCTTCAATAGCATAGGCATTAAAGTTACCGTAAATATGGAGGTCCTTATTCTTTAATTCTTCATGTAACAACGAAAAATGAATCATTGTGTAATCCGCTTCAATGTCCACATCAGTTCTGTCTATAACTGTGATCTGGAAGTTTCCATTAATATCAGGATTATAAGTATATGGTCTATCTTTTCGAGATATATTGGCATATAAATAATTATGATAAAGCTCTTTTAACTCAATATACTGAACACCAACATTAGAGGCTCTTACATTTTTATTTTCAAAAAACAGATATTCATTTCCTCCATAAAAAGCAGATTCGGTATCATATCTGTAAATAAGTTCGTTGCCTAAAGTGTATTGAGGTTTTAAATCTGAAATGGTTGTGTTGAGGTTGTTATTCTGAACTATAAGTGTTTTAATAGTTTCTAGCGGATTATTAAAATTGATGCTATTGGTAGAAATGACAATATCTACGGACTGCTTTTCTGCTATCACTTTAACATCTCTAGAACGTTTAACTTTGGCACCTACATTGACTAAATCTTCGTAAATCATGAATTTTCTACTGAACATAAGTTCATCATAATCATCATAAATAGAAATCATATAGTTTCCACTTTTTAATAAACCTCGTGTTTGTATATTAGGTATTCTTAAATCGTAATGAGAGTATATTTGATAGGTGTTGAAAGAGTTTTCGTAAGTCAAAATCCTTTGGTTATCTAAGCCTTTTAGATATTCAGATTTCACTAAAGTAGAAGGCGTCCAATCAAAATTAAAATGCTCTATGACGTAATAAAAATCTTCTTCATCACCAGTGAGTGCGTCAAATTCTAAATTTAAAGGTTCACCAAGTTTTAAAATAGGCAATTGACCTTGAGTTGTATTACTTTTAAAAGTTATTGTTTTTATAAAGTCAGGAGGAGAAACCTCTTCAACTTGAGAAATTAAAATTGTTGGTAATAGTAAAAGCAAAAAGGTGCTATAAAAATTCTTTTTCATTATTAAAATTCTGTGGAGTATAAAGATAATCAAAATCTGTGCCCTAATATATTTAACTTATTTATAATCACTATAAATAAAAAAGATGCTTCAAATTGAAAACTATTTAAGCATTAATTCGTAAATTTGCACGGATTTTTAGATAACTAATCTTTAAGTATATGTCAAAAGACATCAGAATTAAAAAGGGTTTAGATATAAAGTTAATCGGTGAAGCCGAGCAAGCTACAGAAAATGCTATCATTAGCAATTCGTATTCTATTAGACCCGAAGATTTCCACAGTATTATCCCAAAACTTGTTGCAAAAGAAGGTACGCGTGTTAAAGCAGGTGAAACATTGTTTTACAATAAAGATAATGAAGCTATGAAGTTTGTTTCGCCAGTATCTGGTGAAGTGACTGAAGTACAGCGTGGAGCAAGACGTCGAATCGACGCTATTAAAATTACTGCAGATAAAGAACAAGCTCATGTAGATCATGGTAAATTTGATTTATCATCTGATGCAGATAAAGTAAAGTCACATTTACTAGCTTCTGGTTGTTGGGCTTTTATAAAACAACGTCCTTATGATGTTGTTGCTAAAGCTGAATCTACACCAAAAGCAATTTTTATATCTGGTTACGCAAGCGCACCTTTAGCAGCTAATTTAGATTATACCTTAGCTGGTAAAGAAGCAGAATTACAAGCTGCTGTTACTGCATTATCAAAATTAACTGATGGTGGAGTTCATCTTTCAGTAGGAAGTTCTAACTCACCTTTGGCAAATTTAGATAACACAACAACTTATAAAGTTTCTGGGCCACATCCTTCTGGTAATGTAGGTACTTTAATAAATAAAGTAAGTCCAATAAATAAAGGGGAAGTTGTTTGGACAATAAATGCTCAAGACTTAGTTGTTATAGGAGAGTTGTTGTTAACAGGTAAGTTTAATGCTGAGCGTGTTGTTGCTTTAGCTGGTTCTTCAGTTAAGAAGCCAAGATATTTTAAAACTAAGATTGGTTCTGAAATAGCAACTATGGTTTACGATAATGGAGTAGATAAAGATGGTAATGATCGTATTATCTCTGGAAATGTACTAAGCGGAAAGCATGTGCAACCAGATGGTAACTTAGATTACTACAGTAACGTGATTTCTGTAATTCCTGAAGGAGATGATTATGAACTATTTGGTTGGAATAAACCAGTTTTTAATAAAGTTTCTACATCAAGAGCGTTGACGTTTTCTTGGTTAACTCCTAAGAAGAAATTCGCGTTAAACACTAATACAAACGGAGAGCATCGTGCATTTGTAACTACAGGGACTTATGAAGAGGTATTTCCTTTGGATATTTATCCAATGCAGATTTTAAAAGCTTGTATGTATAAAGATTTAGATGAAATGGAAGCTTTAGGAATGTACGAAGTTGCACCTGAAGACTTTGCGTTAACAGAATTTGTATGTGTGTCTAAGCAACCACATCAAAAAATTATAAGAGAAGGTTTAGACTTAATGCTAAAAGAGATAGGATAATGGGTTTAAAAAGTAGTTTACATAATTTTAAAGAAAAAAATAGAGACAAAAAATGGTTGCCAGCATTTTCGGCAATTCATACGTTTTTATTTCTACCTAATGAGACCACTCATAATGGAACTCATATAAAAGCTGCCGATGATTTAAAACGAACAATGAACACTGTTATTATGGCAATGGTTCCTTGTTTAATATTTGGTATGTTCAATGCAGGTTATCAGCATCATTTAGCATTTGGTGAAATTCAACAAGCAACAGGAGGATTCTTTAGTGCAGAATTCTGGACTTTAGATAATTTTTCAGTTGGTTTCTGGAAGGTGATTCCATTAGTAATTGTTTCTTACGTTGTCGGTTTAGCAATCGAGATTCTATTTGCTATAAAAAACAGTCACGAAGTAGAAGAAGGGTATTTAGTAACAGGAATGTTAGTGCCACTTATTGTACCAATTGATACTCCACTTTGGATGTTAGCTGTTGCAGTAGCTTTTGGTGTTGTAATAGGTAAAGAAGTCTTTGGTGGAACGGGAATGAATATTCTTAATCCAGCATTAACAATTCGTGCATTTTTATTCTTCGCTTATCCAACTTGGATGTCTGGAGATAAAGTTTGGGTTCATGGAGCTGTAGAACAAGATCAGTTGATTGCAGCAGGACAAAATGTTGATGCCATTTCTGGTGAAACAATCTTAGGTAGTTTGGCTCAAAATAAAGGAGCTGGCTATGAAGTCATGGATATGTTCTATGGTTTAATTCCGGGTTCAGTTGGTGAAACCTCTACACTTTTAATCTTACTTGGTGGTTTATTCTTAATCTTCGCTAAAATAGGAAGTTGGAGAATTATGCTATCATCTGTTGTAGGAGCCTTAGTAATGGGTTTAATCTTCAACGGAGTTGTTAGCTCTGGTTGGATTACAGAATCTAGTAAGTTTTACGGATTAATGAGTACAGAATTCTGGCAGCATATACTAATAGGTGGTTTTGCTTTTGGTACTGTGTTTATGGCTACTGATCCTGTAACAGCATCACAAACAACAAAAGGAAAATGGATATATGGTTTCTTAGTAGGATTTATTTCTATTATGATACGTGTATTCAATCCAGCATATCCAGAAGGTGTAATGTTAGCAATTCTATTAATGAATGTATTTGCACCAACAATTGATCATTATGTGGTTCAAGGCAATGTAAAGAAAAGAATGAAACGTGTAAAAGTTAAAGCAGCGTAATCATGGAACAAAGAACAGATAAAAATTCATATACTATAATTTTTGCCATTGGTATGGTATTAATTGTAGGTGCTTTATTAGCGTTTTTAGCGTCTTCGTTAAAGCCTATTATTACTGAAAATGAACGTTTAGAGAAACAACAGAACATTCTTTATGCAATGGGTGTTAATGCTAATGAAGGTACTAGTGCAACTTTTGTTTCTACAGATGAGGCGCCAAAACTTTTTGATCAGTATATCAAGAAACAAATTGAAGTTCAAGGTGGTAAAGTTGTAGAAAATGACCAAGCTTACCTTATAGATGTAAAGAAACAACAAGCTAATGCTAAGAATGGTGGAGTTAGAAAGCTACCATTGTTTGTTGGTGAGAAAGATGGTAAAACATTTTACATCGCACCAATACGAGGTAAAGGACTTTGGGATGCGATTTGGGCTTATGTTGCTCTAGATGAAAATATGGTTGTACAAGGAGCTTATTTTGATCACAAAGGAGAAACACCTGGTTTAGGAGCAAATATTAAGCAACGTTTCTTTATGGACGATTTTATTGGTGAGCATTTATTGTCTAATGGTGCTTTTAAAGGTATCAATGTGGCTAAAGGAAATGCAGATCCAAAGAATAATGATAAAACAGATAATGAGGTTGATGCTATTGCAGGTGCTACAATTACAGGTGATGGTGTTACAGCAATGATCAAAAAAGATTTAAAGCTGTATCTACCTTATTTTGAAACTTTAAAAGGAAACTAAGACATGGGAAAAGACAGTAGATTAATATTAGACCCATTAGCAGATAACAATCCAATTACTATTCAGGTATTAGGGATATGTTCTGCATTAGCAATTACTGCAGAGCTAGAAGCATCAATTGTGATGTCTATATCTGTATTGTTTGTATTAGGTATAGGTAACGTTGTTATTTCTTTAATGCGAAATATCATTCCTTCAAAAATTAGAATTATTGTACAACTTATCGTTGTTGCAACATTGGTAATTATTGTGGATTTAGTACTAAAGGCATTTGCATACGAACTAAGTAAAACACTTTCTGTATTCGTCGGGTTAATTATAACCAACTGTATTATTATGGGGCGTTTTGAAGCTTTCGCTTTAGGTAATAGTCCTTGGAGATCATTTTTAGATGGTATTGGTAATGCTTTAGGATATGGTGTAATTCTTATTATTGTTGGTTTCTTTAGAGAGTTATTAGGATCTGGTACTTTGTTAGGTATTCCTGTATTAGGAGATCCAATTGAAAAAACAGGATTGTATGCTTTTGGCTATGAGAATAACGGATTTATGTTATTATCACCAATGGCATTGATAGTTGTAGGTATAATTATCTGGGTACAACGTAGTAGAAATAAAGCTTTAATAGAAGACTAAAAAATTGAATTGTCATCCTGAACTTGTTTCAGGATCTCAAACTAAAAATATATGGAACATTTAGAATTATTTTTCAAATCGATATTTATAGACAATATGGTATTTGCTACATTCTTAGGAATGTGTTCTTATCTTGCTGTATCTAAAAAAGTTTCAACAGCTGTTGGTCTTGGTGCTGCTGTAATATTCGTATTAGCGATTACAGTACCTTTAAACTGGTTGTTAGATCAATATATATTACAACCTGGTGCTTTATCATGGCTAGGTGAAGACTATGCAAGCTATGATTTAAGCTTTTTATCTTTCATTATGTTTATTGCTACCATAGCAACAATGGTACAATTAGTAGAAATTGTGGTAGAGAAATTCTCACCATCTTTATATAACTCTTTAGGTATATTTTTACCATTAATTGCTGTAAACTGTGCCATCTTAGGTGGTTCATTATTTATGCAATCGAGAGAGATTGAAACCTTAGGTTTAGCCTTAAACTACGGAATTGGTTCTGGTATTGGATGGTTCTTAGCCATCTTAGCAATTGCAGCTATTCGTGAGAAAATTAGATATAGTAATGTACCACCAGCTTTAAGAGGCTTAGGTATTACGTTTATTATTACAGGTTTAATGGCCATAGGATTTATGAGTTTTGGGGGAATGCTGACAGGTGGAGATGAAGAAGCAAAGTCAGAAGATAAATCAGCCGTTATCGAAGTAATAAAAGAAGACATTAAAAAAGAAGAAGCTAAGCTTAAGTCTGACTTAGAAATAGCTGAAAATACAAACAAGTAATTGATTAGTATGATGATATTAGCCGCAAGTACAATCGGAACTATAGTAGCAACAGTAGCAGCCTTTTTATTGGTGACACTAGTGTTGGTAGCTTTATTATTATTTGTAAAACAGAAACTTTCACCTTCAGGACCTGTAAAGATTTTGATTAATGGTGAACGCGAAATAGAAGTAGCTTCTGGAAGTACTTTATTAACGACCTTAGGCGGAAATAAAATATTCTTACCATCTGCATGTGGTGGTGGTGGAACTTGTATTCAATGTGAATGTCACGTTTTATCTGGTGGAGGTGAAGCACTTCCAACCGAAACTCCTCACTTCTCTAGAAAAGAGTTAGCACATGGTGCACGTTTATCTTGCCAAGTAAAAGTAAAGCAGGATATGGAAATTACTATACCTGAAGAGATTTTTGGAATTAAAAAATGGGAAGCAACAGTAGTCTCTAATTATAACGTAGCTACTTTTATTAAAGAATTTATTGTAGAAATCCCTGAAGATATGGGCTACAAAGCTGGAGGTTACATTCAAATAGAAATTCCAGAAACGATAGTTAACTATTCTGATATGGATGTTACGGCACATCCTGAAGATCATCCTGGTGAGCCAGATAAATTTAAACCAGATTGGGAGAAATTTGGTTTATGGCCATTAGTAATGAAGAATACAGAGACTGTAGAACGCGCATACTCTATGGCTTCTTATCCTGCAGAAGGAAGAAAAATTATGCTTAATGTTCGTGTTGCTACACCTCCTTTTGATCGCGCTAAAGGCGGATGGATGGATGTAAATCCAGGAGTAGCATCGTCATACATTTTTAATCAAAAACCAGGAGATAAAGTAACAATCTCTGGACCTTATGGTGAATTCTTTATCAATGAGTCTGAAGCAGAAATGCTTTACGTTGGTGGTGGAGCTGGTATGGCACCAATGCGTTCACATTTATACGAATTATTTAGAACCTTGAAAACAGGACGTAAAGTAACGTATTGGTATGGAGGACGTTCTAAAGCAGAACTATTTTATATCCATTATTTTAGAGCATTAGAAAAAGATTTCCCAAACTTTAAATTCTTTATTGCATTATCAGATCCTACTGAGGCAGATAATTGGAAACTTAAAACAGATGTAAATGATGAGGTTGGTGATGGATTTACAGGTTTTATTCACCAAGTAGTAATAGACCAGTATTTATCAAAGCATGATGCACCAGAGGATTTAGAACTCTATTTCTGTGGTCCTCCTTTAATGAATCAAGCAGTTCAGAAAATGGGAGAAGACTTTGGTTTAGATGATGAGAATATTAGATTCGATGATTTTGGTGGATAGGTCGCTAAACACAAATTTGTCATTCTGAACTTGATTCAGAATTTAATATAAAAAAACCAACTCAATTGAGTTGGTTTTTTTATGCCTATAATTTATAAGCTACTAGTTTATTTATATTCCATAATCAAGAAAATAGCCGTTGTTTCTCCAATATTTAAAACTTCATGAGAAACAATTTCATCGTTACTAAAACTAAAGCCAGTTGGTATATTTACTTCTCGTGTACCAGTCGTATCAGTTATTCTGAATTTTCCACCTGCAAGTGTATATCCAACATGCGGATTATGATAATGTTTTTCGTGTCCAACATTGGGCTCAAAAGTACATTTTAGGACTCTTAGTTCTTTGTTGTCTTCCAGAACTTCACAAACTGCTTCACCTTTCCAGCCAGCTTCTAAAGGGTCTGGTAAGGTGTTTTTATTTTCGCAACTGAATGATAGAAATATGAATGTAATAACTATTAAAAATTGTGATTTATATCTCATAAGAAGATTAAAGTTACACAAATTTTGAAGCTATATAACAAAACCTAAATTTATTACGTTTTAAATATTATGAAAAAAGGACTTCTCATAATATTAGTATGCATTGCAGTTATAATTTTAGTACTTCAACTTAAACCAGTTAATAAAGCAGTTGATTTTGTTGAAGCTATAATTGAAGCATCAAGCTTAATCAATAAAGATAGTGTAACTATAAAATCTAGGGTTAATATTCCTGAAGGATATAAACGTGTAGATTATAAAAAAGGAAGTTTTGAGGATTATCTCAGAAGCTACAAACTAAAACCCTTTGGAAGTAAAATTATTAATTATGATGATTCAGAATATTTCTGGCAAAGAGGTCATGTAGGTATTTTAGAAATCCCTGTACCTAAAAACGGCTTGCAACAGTGCGCTGATGCATTAATTAGAATTAGAAGCGAATATCTTTGGGATAACAACAGAAAGGATGAGATAGGTTTTAAGTTTACGTCAGGTCATTATTGCTCTTGGGCAACATATGCTGAAGGTTTTAGACCAAGAGTCAATGGCAATACAGTAACGTTTCATAATACGGCTAGTGTTAATTATTCTAAAGACAACTTCTATAAGTACTTAAACCTTATTTATATGTACTCAGGCACCTTATCATTATATAACGAGTTAAAACCTATTGACGCTAAAGACTTAAAAATAGGTGATATGCTTATTAAAGGAGGTTCACCTGGTCATATTGTAATGATTGCTGATGAGGTAATTAATGAAAATGGAGAAAAGTTATTTCTTTTATTTCAAGGTAATACACCAGCGCAAAACGTTCATCTTGTAAAAAATCTTGAAGATGCTTCTATTTCTCCTTGGTATCAGTTAAAAGATGATGCTGTAACACCTGTTTCAAACTACACATTTAACAGTGCAAAATTTGTCCGTTTCAAATAAGTTTTAGTTTTTTCTGCTCACATTTAAAATTTGTTTCGATGTAATATATAAAGCTATTAATTATGAAACATTTATTAAAAAGATGTAAATGTTATACTCAATTTTTATAATTACTTCGCTTTAGAAGTATAACGTAAAATACTTGCTATTAAACAATTACAATTTATAGTGAAATACTTTAGACTCATCGAAAAAAATAGGAGTATACCGATAATAAAAATGTTGGTAGTATTTTTTTTCGTAACTTAAGATTGATTAATAGCCATTGCTGATTTCTTAATATTAGCTGTACGACCTATTGTATAGCAGAGGAAATCTTAGCAAATTATGGTCCCAATTTAAGGATTTTTTTACAGATTTAATGTCTGTAAAACCTTTCTTTTATTCTACATAGGACTTGATAGGATACTAAATTTAAAGGCTATTAATTATGAAACGATTCTTACTATCAATGCTATTGTGCATTACATGCACAATAGCATTCGCACAAACAACCTGGACGGGTTTAGGTGCAAACACGAACTGGAATAATATAGACAACTGGGACACCAATTTGGTGCCAACGGCAGCTGACAATGTTATTATTCCCACAGCAAGCATAGCAACTATTAATGTTGCAGCCTCTGTATTATCAATCGACATACAAGGAACTGCTATGGTAACTATAAGCAGTAGCTTAACATTTGTAAACCCATCAGCAGTAGGTGCTAATGCCGTTATAAATTGGACATTTGGAAGTATTAATGGAGGTGGTTCAACGTTTACTAATAATGGTACTTTTAATTTAACAGGAGCGTCATCTAAAACCATTACTGGGCTGACTACCTTTAATAATGAAGGTACATTTAATATTACCTCTTCTGGTGATTTTCTCATTACAGATGGGATTTTTAATAATCAGCTCGCAGGCATAATGGATATGCAAGCGGATTCTGGAAATATTACATATTCCGGATCTGCACCATCACGCATTCTCAATAACTATGGACTTTTAAAAAAAACAACAAGTAGTGGTGTTGCCTTTATTCAATGTATTCTTAACAATTTTGACGGTATTATAGAAGTTGAAAGTGGGACATTGACCTTCAATTTTTTGACAAAAGCATTAACAGATGGGACTTATAATGTAGCAGTAGGAACTGTGTTGAATTGGGATGTGCCCATGAACGTATCTGGATCCTTAACTGGAACCTTAGATGGAATTTTAGATTGGTCAACAACATTAATAGCTGCAACAACCTTATCTTTTGATTTTTCGGGTGCTAATGGATTACAATGGACGAGTGGAACGATTACAGGAGGTGGTACAGTCACTAATAATAACATATTAGATTTAATATCGACTAGTGGCCATAGTATACAAGGATTAACTACGTTTAATAATGAAAGCACAGTAAATATTACAAGTTCAGGTGATTTACTGATAAGTGATGGCATATTTAATAACCAACTTAATGCCACTATTGATATGCAAGCCGATGCGGGTAACATTACCTATTCAGGGTCAGCGACGCGCATTCTTAATAACTATGGACTTATTAAAAGAACAACTACTTCTGGAAATGCTCAAATTCAGTGTTTTCTTAATAATTTTGATGGTAATATTGATATTCAAAGTGGTTCAGTAACCTTTAATTTTCAACCTAAAACCTTAATAGATGGTAATTATGATATTGCATCTGGTTCTGTATTAAACTGGGACACTGGTATAGATATAACAGGGTCTTTAACGGGCGTCTTAGATGGGGTTTTAGACTGGTCAGCAATAGTAACTGCTTCAACGACAGCATCTTTTGATTTTTCAGGTCCTAATGGTTTGCAATGGAACAATGGAATTCTTACAGGTGGAGGCACAGTAACCAACAATGGTATATTAGATTTAATATCGACAAGTAGTCATACCATCAACGGACTAACGACTTTCAACAATGAGGGTGAAGTAAATATAACAGATACAGGAGATTTACTTATAAGTGATGGTGTTTTTAATAATCAACTTAATTCTACCATTGATATGCAAGCCGATGCGGGTAATATCACATATTCTGGTTCAGCATCTCGAATACTCAATAACTACGGACTTATAAAAAGAACTACTACTACTGGAAATGCCGATATACAGTGTTTTCTGAATAATTTTGATGGAACTATCAATATTGAAAGCGGTAGTATTACTTTTAATTTTCAAGAAAAAACTTTAACCGATGGCGAATATAATATAGCTGCTGGAAGTAACTTAAATTGGGGTGTAAATACTGTTTTTACTGGTACTATAGCTGGATTAGTCGATGGTGATATTAATTGGAATAGTACAGTAACCATTCCTGCAGCCACGACCGTAAATTTTGATTTTAGTGGTACTGGTAGTTTAAATTGGAGATCGAGTAGTTTATTAGGTGGCGGTACTTTAGTACTTAAGAGTCCTATTAATCTAACAACAACTGGTAGTAAAACAATCACTGGACTTACAACTTTAAACAACGAAAGCGGCTTTAACATTATTAGTTCTGGAGATCTATTAATTTCAGATGGAGTCCTTAATAATCAACTTACTGGTGTTATAGATTTACAAGCTGATGGTGGTAATATTGCTTATGCAGGGTCCGCATCACGCATACTCAATAACTATGGAACTATTAAAAGAACTACAACGGCTGGAAGCGTTCAAATTCTAGTTTTTCTGAACAATTTTGATGGAAACATAAATGTAGAAAGCGGTACACTCATTTTTAATTTTCAAGATAAAACATTAACAAATGGTAATTATAATGTGGCCGCTGGAGCTGTCTTAGAATGGGATATAAATATTAATCCTATTGGTACTTTGGAAGGGTTAGTTGATGGAGATATTAATTGGGACAGTACGGTAACAGTACCTACTGCTACAACTGCAAATTTTGATTTTAGTGGCACTGGTAGTTTAAATTGGAGATCTAGTAGTTTGTTAGGTGGTGGTACTTTAGTCGCTATGAGCCCAATTAATCTAACAACAACTAGTACTAAAACAATCAATGAACTTACAACATTAAATAACGAAAGCGACTTAAATTTTATTGGCACTGGTAATCTGCTTATCACTGATGGCATTCTTAATAATCAAGCTTCTGGAGTCATGGATTTGCAAGTGGATAATGCCAATATATCGTATTCGGGTTCTGCTTCTCGAATCCTTAATAATTTTGGACTTCTAAAAAAATCTGGAGGTGCTGGAGTAACTAGTATTCTTGTTCAAACTACTAACTCTGGTATTATTGATGTTATGACTGGAGAACTTGAGTTCGTAGATCCATTGGGCATCAATAATACAGCAACGGGAATTGTAAAAGGTGTTGGTACTATTGATATTCCAATTCCTGCGAATCATACCAATGATGGCACATTTGCACCTGGTGCTTCACCAGGAACATTATCAGTAATCGGTAATTTTATATCGTCTACATCCTCAGTTTTAGATGTTGAATTAGATGGATTGACTCCAGATACAGAGCATGATGTTTTGGCAATTACTGGGACAAATGTTGTTTTTGAAGGTAATGTTAATATTAGCATGGGTTTTGAAGCTGAGATTGGCAATACCTTTACCATCGCAACGACCACAGGAACAATAACGACACAAAATTTGGTCACGCCTATAATTGTAGATTACGATGGTAAGCGCTATACATTTGATGTAACCTATCCAGGGAATAATTCAGTAGTGTTGTCTATTTCCGATAAATTAGATATTCAAGTACCAGATGTGATTACTCAAGATATTACAGTGCAATTAGATATCAATGGAAATGCATCAATTACAACTGGTGATATAGATAATGGATCTTCAGATAATTGTACATTGACTCCAAACTTAGTGTTTGCACTTGATACTACAAGTTTTACATGTTCAAATTTGGGAACTAATACGGTAAACCTAACGGTAACCGATGAAGCTAATAATTTTGCTTCTTTACCTGCAACTGTGACGGTTGAGGATAATGTTGCACCGACAGTTGTCACTCAAAATATCATTGTACAACTCGATAATTTTGGTAATGCAAGTATAATACCTGGAGACGTGGATAATGGATCTTCAGATGCTTGTGGTATAGATACTTTAGACCTCGATGTTTTCGACTTTACTTGCGCTAATATTGGTGTAAATATTGTGACGCTTACAGTTATTGATAATGAAGGAAACTCATCGAATGATACAGCTATGGTAACAGTAGAGGATGATCTTCCACCTTCTATAGTCACGCAAGACATTACAGTACAACTTGATGGTACTGGAAATGTGAGTATTGTTCCTGGAGATGTAGATAATGGCTCTTCAGATAACTGCGGAATTGCTAGTATGTCACTAGATGTGTCTGACTTCACTTGTGTTAATATTGGTCCAAATGCAGTTAACCTCAGCATCTTAGATGGTGAAGGAAATTTCACCAATGATACAGTAACAGTTACTGTTGAAGATATTGAAGAACCAACAGTAGTTGCACAAAATGTAACCGTTCAATTAGATGCATCTGGAAATGCTAGTATCACGACCGCAGATATAAACAATGGTTCTAGTGATAATTGTACAATAGCTAGCTTAAGTTTAGATGTAACCGCTTTTACATGTTCAGATTTAGGAGATAGGACGGTTGAGTTAACAGTAACCGATCAAAGTGGAAATACCGCTATGGAATTTGCGACTGTGACAGTAATAGATGTTATTGCGCCAACTATTACTTGTCCATCAGGATTTAATGTAGAGAGTAATGGGGATTATACCTTACCAGATTACTTTTTAGATAATGAGGTAACAGCGACAGATAATTGTAATATTACCGTAGTCCAAACACCTGTTCCTGGAACTGTTTTACCTGATGGTGATTACACCATTTCATTCACAGCTACTGACGCTTCGGGAAATAGTGATGCATGTTCTTTTGACCTTAAAGTCATAGATACAACATTAAGTCTTGATGACTTTGAACTTTCTAGTGATGATGTATTATTATTTCCAAATCCAGTTAGTGACATATTCACCATCCAAAACAACAGCAGGTTTCAACTAATAAATGTCGAAATTTTTGATGTTACAGGAAAACGGATTCAATTTATTGATCTTAGAACAATGCCTCTAGAAAAAGAGGTTTCTCTTGCAAATTATGCGACAGGTGTGTATGTCATTAGAATTTATGCTGAAAATAACAGTACACTTGTTAAAAGGATTGTAAAAAAATAAGATTTTAGTTAATTTCAGTTAACCAAAAAAGCTGCTGATTTATTTTGGTAGCTTTTTTTTTGCTCACATTTTTAATTTGCTTCGATGTAGTTATATATAAACCAAATAAAGCTATTAACTATGAAACGAATTTTATTTTTTACAATGTGTTTTGCATTCACATTAACAACCCTAAATGCACAAAATTTTGACCAAGTTGAGTTTACAGGAGCAGGAGACGGTACTTCCTGGGAAGACGATCTAAACTGGGCTAGAGGAGGAGATCCAAATTTACCTGGTGTGCCAGAACCTTATGATGATATTTTAATTAACGGTCATTATGTATATTTTAATGGTCTTGGGTCAGTTCCACTAAATCAAGAATACGGAACTTTAGAACTAGTATTTGGAGCGCATTTATCTACTCAAGGCGATTTTCATCTTTTAGGCGATCTTATTGTAGATCCTCAAAGTACTTTAGAAGTTATTGTTAGAGATGTAGATTTTATATATAATATAACGTGCGAAGGAAATTATTATTTTAATGGCAGTATACAGATGGGGTTTTCTGGTTTTGTACCTCAGATTGGACAAGAATTTCTTGTTATTGATGGCGACCAAGGCTCTTGTTCTACATCTCCAGCCGTAATTATTTATGGTAATGGTTTTGAAGCGACATTAGGTACGCTATGTGAGTTTGAAGGTTTAAGCTATGTGGTTACAGACCTTGCTTATACTACGGCTTATGCTTGGGATGGTGAAGGAGGAGACGGTCAATGGAATACCGAAGCTAATTGGAATCAAAATACTATTCCACCTCCAGGTTCAACAGTCATAATCAATTTGCCAGGTGCAGGAGGTTATGCTATAACTAATGGAGCAGGTATTACTGATGCGCATACCATATATATAGGACATAACAATACCCTTGAAGTAAATGGGGATTTATTACTAGAGAAATTTATTTACCTTCAAAAAGGAGGGACATTTACTTGGAAGGGCGGGAAAATTTATAGTCCAGACGAGAATCAACAATCTGCAATGATAGGTTTTGGAGATATTAATTTTGATGGACCAGGATTAATGGAACTAGACACCAATTTTAATATCTGGCAATTTTATGGAGATATTAATCACAATGGTGGTGATTTAGATATTAACAATGGTATTATAAGAATGTTTAACTTCAATAGTTATAATATAAAAGGTGATAATATTACTATTGGTTATAGTAGTGGTAATCTGCATGAGATGACTATTTCTGTTATTAGTAAACTCAAAAAAACAAACGGAAGTGGTACGTCTTCAATTAATTTAACAAGATTTGTAAATTATGGAGAAATTATTAGTGAATCTGGCACTTTAGCAATAAATGAAGATTTAGTTACAGGAGAATATGAAGAATATGTTGATGGAGATCTTGTAGAATATGTAGGGACTTATAGCGGTAGCGGAAGTTTTCAATTTCCAACAGGATATGTTTTTGATGGTGAAATGTCTCCAGGAAGTTCACCAGGCATTTTAACGGTTATAGGAGATTTAATCACGGCACCTGAAGCAGATTTTATCATTGAAATCGATGGACCAATTGTCGGTACAGAATACGATCAAGTTGTTGTTACAGATGACGCAAAATTAGAAGGCACTATTAATGTTACTCTTGGTTATCTGCCTGCAAATGATGCGAGTTTTGAAATTCTTACGGCTGCATCAATTTCTACGTGTAACTTACCTGCACAAGTAACTGCAAATTATAATGGCACAAATTATACCTTCGATGTGGTTTGCCATAATAATTCTGTGTACTTAAATGGTCCTGGTGCCATATTATCTACAACTAATTTTGAAGCAGAATCAATTAGTATGTATCCAAATCCAATAAAAAATGAATTTAATATAAAACTACAAACTCCATCAGAAGGAAGTTGGATGATTTTTAATGAATTAGGGCAGAAAGTATTACATGGTCAATTAGAAGGCCTAGATACCAAAATTAATACGCAAGCTTTAGTTTCTGGTTTTTATGCAATTCAAATTAAAGATGAAAATAATACTACAGTTACAGTGAAGAAGATTGTTAAATAATAATTAGGGTTATTACTTGCTATTAATCTTTCTGTTAAAAGCCTCCAATTTATTTTGGTGGCTTTTTTTATTATCGATTTAAATTCGGAAATATCTCAGCAAGACTTTATCTTAGCATAACTAAAATAGATTACCTTTTCCCTCAAGAAGAAAACATGAGTAAACCATTAACACCTCAAGAAATCCATAACCTTGCGATGAACCATGTTGGTAAAGATTTAGAGGCACGCGGTTTTGAGTTTGTAGCAATTAACAGTAAGTTAAAACGTCACCCACAATTTGTTTGTATCGATAAGAAAAGTCAATACTTTTTTGTTGTGGTAAGAGCTGTAATTCTACCAGAAAATCCCAATAATTACGATGTAGTTTGGATGGAAACATTTAAAAAGCATGCTTACGAAAAAGATGCAAAAGTATTATATGCAGGTGTAGGTATAGGTAATCCAGATGGCGAAGATTTGCCAATTTATTTAGATAAAGAATATATTATTGAATATAATGGTATACAAGTCTTAGAAATGAATTTGAATTAATATGAAGAGATTCGTTAGTACATTAATATTTATAGTCTTATTCTCTTGTAGCAAAGACCCAAAGAATGTTAAGCTTTCAGGCCCGATTTTCGGGACTAGTTTTAATATTCAATATTTTTCAGAAGAGGATAAAGATTATCAAAAACAATTTGATAGTTTATTTTTGGTAGTTAATAATTCCCTATCTACTTATATTTCAGATTCAGATATTTCAAAGCTAAATAGAAATGAAATTACAACAATCGACAATCATTTCGAACGTGTTTTTGAAGCATCAAAGATAATATATAAACAAACTGAAGGGGCTTTTGATCCAACAATTGGTAATGTGGTTAACGCATGGAGTTTTGGAGCAGAAAAGAACAAGTTTATTACAGATACCATAACTATTGATAGTTTAATGCGATTTGTTGGGTTTAATAAAGTGGATCTTAAAGCGTCTAATGTTAAAAAATCTAAAGAAGCCTATCTAGAGTTTAATGCTATTGCTAAAGGGTATGGTATAGATGTAATCTGTGAATTTTTAGAATCTAAAAGTATAAAGAACTATTTGGTAGATATTGGTGGAGATATGCGTGTTGCTGGTACTAATATTGAAAGCGCTAAGAACTGGACTGTTGGTATTGATGATCCAAATTTTAATGGTAAACAATCCTATTCTAAAGTGATTACACTTAAAGATGAAGCTATGGCAACTTCTGGTACTTACAGAAAGTTTAAGACAGATGAGAATGGTAACCGTTATGCACATATTATAAATACAAAAACGGGCTATCCTACCAAAACTAATATTTTAAGTGCTTCTGTTATTGCACCAGATTGTATGAGGGCAGATGGTTATGCAACTGCGTTTCAGGCTATGGGAATTGAAAAAGTAAAAGTTTTTTTAGAATCTCATTCAGAATTGAAAGCTTACTTTATTTACGAGGATGAAAATAAGGTTTTACGTACTTTGAGTTTAAATGATTTTCCTAAATAAATGTGTGACTTTTCTTATGCAATAGTGTCTTATTAGTGCTATTAACTACTATTCAAAAAAAGTTGTTCCTTGTTCGTTTGGTTCAGCTTTTTTTATTTGAATACAACAGGAATTATCTCACCTTTAGCTAAGCAATACTTATCAATTTTAGAATCAGAAAGTTGAGCTGTGTAATCGACTTCTTCAACTTTAAATCCTATAGAACGTAGCTTGTCAAAATAATCACGTCCATAAACTCTAACATGGTCGTATTGTCCAAATATTTTAGTGCGTTTTGCCTTATCTGTTATGGTATTATCTTCAAAAGTAGTTTCGCGATTTAAATCTTGTGGAATTTGAAATATACCATAAGCACCTGGTTTCATAACACGAAACAATTCTTGCATCGCCTTTGTATCATCAGGGATATGTTCTAAAACATGATTGCAAAGAATAATGTCATAGCTATTATCTTCAAACGGAAGATTACAAATATCTGCCTTTACATCTGCTATAGGTGATAGCAAATCTGTCGTTGTGTAATCTAAGTGTTTTAATTTCCTAAAACGCTTTAAAAAACATTGTTCTGGCGCAAAGTGTAAGACTTTTAGGTTTTCGGAAAAGAAGCTTGTTTCGTTCTTTAAATAGAGCCAAAGCAATCTATGTCGTTCTAAAGAAAGGGTAGATGGTGACAATACATTTGATCTTTGCTTGCTGTAACCATAGGGTAAAAAACTTCTAAAGCTTTTACCATCAATTGGATCTGTGAATTTGCTGCCTTTTAGAAGTAAAGAAAGAATAGGTTTTACTAAATAACTAAGCCTTATTAATAGAGGTCTTGGTATAATGTTTAGGAAAAATTTAAAAAGTGATTTCATTTTAAAGCACTAAAGCGTTCTGACGAAACGCATCTTCTTCATTAGAGGTTATACCTAAGGCTTCATGTACATAAGCAAATGTCGAGAGAATCTCTGGCTGTCCATTAACTATTGCCACATCGTGTTCAAAATGCACACTTGGTTTTCCATCTTGAGTAACAATGGTCCAACCATCTTTTAGTTGTTTTACTTTATGAGTTCCCATATTTATCATAGGTTCTATGGCAACAACCATACCTTCAATAAATTTCTTTCCTCTTCCTCGTCTTCCGTAATTAGGCATTTCTGGGTCTTCGTGCATTTTGCGTCCTAATCCATGACCAACCAATTCACGTACCACGCCATAACCTTCTTTTTCACAGTATTGTTGAATTGCAAAACCTACATCACCAACTCGGTTTCCACGTTTCAATTGGCTTATACCAATATAGAGTGATTCTTTAGTTATTTTAATTAATTTTTTAGTCTCTTTATCAACATTACCAATTTCAAAAGTATAAGCATGATCTCCATAAAAACCATTCATAAAAGAACCACAATCTATCGATACAATATCCCCATCTTTTAACGGTATATCAGTAGGTAAACCATGTACGACAGCTTCATTGACACTGCATAAAAGTGTAGAGGGACAATCGTAGAGTCCTTTAAATCCAGGTAAGGCACCATGATCTCTAATAAATTCTTCTGCTATAGTATCTAAATGATTGGTTGTAACACCTTCTTTTACTTCCTTGGCCAACATACCTAAAGTTTTAGATACGATGAGTGCGCTTTGACGCATTAATTCAATTTCCTCTTTGGTTTTTACAATAATCATAATTCGTATATTGAGGGACAAAGATAGGTAATTATAACAATTTTTAATTATTACTAAAACATGACAAAAGACAGTTTTTCCGAACGTATTCTAATGTAATTTTACACCCTTAAAAACAATTAAAATGTACAAAGTCGTAAGCGCTGATGAGGCCTTAAAAATCGTAAAATCTAACGATAAAATATATCTACAAGCTGCAGCGGCAGTCCCAAATGTCTTAATAAGAGCACTTACCAATAGACATGAAGAACTAAGAAATGTTGAGATTTGCCAATTGCATACCGAAGGTGAAGCGCCTTATGCTAATCCTGATTTAGCTGAGAGTTTTCATGTGAATTCATTTTTTATAGGAAAAAATGTTCGTCACACTTTGCATGCAGGAAATGGGTCTTATACTCCTGTTTTTTTAAGCGAGGTACCTTTATTGTTTAAAAGAAATATTGTTGATTTAAATGTGGCTTTAATTCATGTATCTGTTCCAGATAAACATGGTTATTGTTCTTTAGGTGTTTCAGTTGAAGCTACCTTAGCAGCCATAGATAATGCGGACTACGTTATAGCTCAAGTTAATAAACAAATGCCTAGAACGTTTGGAGATGGAATTATTCATGTTACAGAAATCAATGCTTTTGTGGAATGTGATGAGCCTTTGCCAGCGCATCCTGTAACAGCACCAACAGATGTTGAAACAAAAATTGGTGACTACGTCGCTAATTTAATTGAAGACAGAAGTACTTTACAAATGGGAATAGGAAATATTCCTAATGCCGTATTGTCTAGGTTACACAATCATAAAGATTTAGGCTTACATACAGAAATGTTTTCTGATGGTGTAATAGATTTAATCCTAAAAGATGTAATTAATGGCAATTATAAAGGTGTAAATCCAGGTAGAGCTTTAGCAACTTTTTTAATGGGCTCTCAACGTTTGTATGATTATGTAAACGATAATCCTTTTGTTGAGATGCGTACCTCAGATTATGTAAATGATGTGTCTGTGATTAAACAAAACCCAAGAATGGTTGCTATTAATTCTGCGGTAGAGGTGGATGTAACAGGTCAGGTTTGTGCAGATTCTATTGGGTCTAAAATGTACTCTGGTGTTGGTGGGCAAATGGACTTTATTAGAGGAGCTTCTTTAAGTGAAGGCGGTAAAGCTATTATAGCTCTTCCTTCAGTCACTAAACGTGGAATAAGTAGAATTGTACCGTCACTTAAGCTTGGGGCTGGTGTTGTTACCACTCGAGCACATGTTCATTATGTAGTTACAGAATTTGGTGTGGCAAATCTATACGGAAAAACAATAAAAGAGCGTGTGAGATCTCTTGTTAATATTGCACATCCAGATCACAGAGAGTCAATTGATAAGGCCTATTTTGAAATGGTATAAGGATATAGTCAATTAAAATTGCCACCATTTTTTATTGGCATTTTTAATATCTGGTTTTTCATTAGTAATCATTTGGTAAACTTCTCCCCAACCAAGGATTCCACCAATGTTACGATCATCTATAAAAAGATCTGCATGGATTTTTCGACTTCTGCTATAATCAAATTTTTCTTCAGGGAAACTAGCATTAACAGCGTAGAATTCAATGCCGTTTTCTTTACAGAAATCAACAGCTTCTTGCAGTTTTACACCACTTCTATAGGTCCAAAGAATAAGTCTATGGCCATCTTGCTGTAACCTTTTTAAGGTTTCAAAAGCGAAAATGCGTGTTTTCCCAATTTTAGGATATCCATCTTCTACAATGGTTCCGTCAAAATCTACTGCTATTATTAATCTGTCCTGAAAATTCATTTTATATACTCAGTTGTTAGGTAAAGGTACAATAAATTACTACTCTATATGAGACTGTGTTGTGTCATAGCTTCTGGCTGAGGTATTCCGATTAATTTTAAAACTGTTGGAGCAATATCTCCTAGAATGCCATCTTTTATGTCTTTTAAATCCTTGTCTATTAGTATAATTGGAACAGGGTTTGTCGTATGAGCTGTATGTGGTGATCCATCAGGATTTATCATGGTTTCACAGTTACCATGATCCGCAATTAAAATAGTAGTGTAGTCATTTTCTAAAGCTGAGTTTATAACTTCTTTTACACAAATATCAACGGCTTCGCAAGCTTTTATAGCAGCTTCCATTACACCTGTATGACCAACCATATCGCCATTGGCAAAATTTAAACACACAAAATCCACCTCTCCTTTTTCTAATTCAGGAATTAATGCATCTTTCAATTCGTAAGCACTCATTTCTGGTTTTAAATCGTAGGTTGCTACTTTTGGTGAGTTTCTTAAAATTCGTGTTTCACCTACAAATGGTTTTTCTTGTCCTCCAGAAAAGAAGAATGTCACATGAGGATATTTCTCAGTTTCTGCCATTCTTATTTGTTTCTTATTATGCTTTTCTAAAACTTCTCCCAAAGTTTCAGACAAATTGTCTTTGTTAAAAACAACATTAATGCCTTTAAAATTATCATTGTAATTAGTTAAGGTAACATAATGAAGGTTTAGTTTATGCATGTTGTATTCGTGGAAGTCTTTTTGAGATAAAACTTCAGTTAATTGACGTCCACGATCAGTTCTAAAGTTGAAAAAAATGACAACATCATCACCCTTAATAGTTGCTGTTGGATTGTTGTTTTTATCAACACTAACTAATGGTTTTATAAATTCATCAGTAATATCGTTTTCATAATTTTCTTGAATAGACTTTAAAATATTTTGGGTTTTAGTGCCTTGTCCTTGAACTAAAGCATTATAAGCTAATTTTACGCGTTCCCAACGTTTATCTCTGTCCATAGCATAGTAACGACCAGTAACGGTAGCTAATTTTCCTGTTGTTTTGTTTAAGTGGTCTTCTAATTCTGAAATAAAGCCATAGCCAGATTTAGGGTCTACATCTCTACCATCTGTGAAAGCATGTACAAAGACATCTTTTAACCCATAATCATTTGCAGCATTAATTAAACCAAATACATGATTGATGTGAGAGTGCACACCTCCATCACTTACTAATCCTAAAAAATGAACATTCTTGTTATTGGTTTTTGCATATTCAAAAGCATTTTTTAAAACTTGCTCTTCTTTGAGTGTTTTATTTTTAATAGCAAGGTTTATCTTTACTAAATCTTGATACACAATTCTACCTGCACCTAAATTCATATGTCCAACTTCGCTATTACCCATTTGCCCTTCAGGTAAACCAACATGAAGTCCGTCTGTTCTTAAACTAGCACTTGGATATTTAGTGTATAGTGAATCAATAAATGGTGTTTGTGCATTATCTATAGCTGAAACTTTGGGATTGGGTGATTTTCCCCAACCATCTAAAATCATTAAAATAACCTTCTTGTTCATTTGAAAATTTTTAGTGGTTTCAAAGATAACATATAGATGATTATAACAAATTTGTAATCCAAAAAAGATTAACTGATTATCTCTATCTCTATCTCTATCTCTAACGTAAAGATGTGTTTTGTTAACAAGGAAATGGCTTTTGGCAAGTCTTTAACAGATTTGTTTCCAAATCGTTAAAAAAATGTTATATAACTTTTTTTAGTGTAACACTTTAGAAGTTATGTCGTCTCTTTAGTATAATCAAAAACAAATCAATTAAATTTAAAATCTTTCATCATGAAAAAATCAGTAGTAGTTTTAGCCTTAGCATTAGGCTTTTCAATTAGTAATTTAAATGCGTCAAACGAAATTTCAACTTCAAATGTAAATGAAGTAACTGTAAAAACAATTGAGGTAAGTCCTCTATGTAAGGCTGTTGCAACTGGCAATACAGATGAAGTCTATAGACTTATAAAAGCAGGTGCAAATGTTAACACTAAATCGAATGGTATGTTGCCAATTCATTATGCAGCAAAATTTAACCGTGTAGATATGATTAAAATATTAATCA
>NZ_JADGDZ010000004.1:7691-44293 GCF_016744625.1 Winogradskyella sp. | reverse complement strand
GGTATGCGATCTTGGGTATTCTGCTTTAACACATGCAAAAAAAACAAAAGCAAAAGAGGCTGAATTATTTTTAAAACGTTTTAAAAATAAAAATGCCTAGAGTAATTATTTGAGTTAGTTAGTTAAATAGTTAGAAAATGCGTCTTAATTATAAGACGCATTTTTGTATTTTTTAATAGCTTCTCTAATTTTTTCTATACGATTTTCGGGATCTGGATGTGAGCTCTGAAACTCAGGAACACGGTTTGGACCAGCAGCAGCTTTTAAAATTTCCATAACATCTATCATTTCTTCAGGGTTGTAACCCGCGTCTATCATAAAATGCACACCTAATTCATCACTTTCTAATTCATCACCTCTGCCATTTTTTAACAATTGGCCTTGTCCATATTGTTGTGCAACTCCACCCATATCTATAGCAGAACCTCCCATGGCTAAGGTTTTCCAAAAATTAGCATTTGTAATACGTTCATTAGAATGCTTTCCAAGAACATGACCAATTTCATGACCAAGAACTCCGGCAAGTTGATCTTCATTTTCAAGTTTAGCGAATAACGCTTGGGTGATAAAAATTTGTCCGCCAGGTAGAGCAAATGCGTTAATAGTGTTTTCGTCAGCTAACAAATGAAACTCATATTTATAAGGTGTATCTTTTGCGATACTATTATTTACAAGTTTATTACCAACATTGTCTACCAAAGTTTGGTAACGATTGTCTGGATGTAAACCACCATGTTGTTGTGCCATACTAGGAGCACTTTGTAAACCAATAGTAATCTCTTGTTCTGGTGATAATGATATAGCTTGTTTTTTTCCTGTATAAGGGTTTACCTCTTCTTGACTACATTTTCTTAAAAATGCGAATGCAGCTATGGCTACAAAAATTAAAATTCGGACTTTAAAATTACCTCTTCTCATACTGATTGTATTAATGTGTTCAATTTACAAAAGTTTGACACAATATTTATCTAAAAGTCATTGGTTTTGGAACAAAAAAGCTAAATAATAAATAATTACCAATTATGAAGGGCAGCTAAAAAGATTTACTTTTATCATTATAATTACAAAATATGAGCTGTCAGTTTAAAATTATTTCTAATGATGATTTAGATCAAATCATTCCTTTAGTGTATGCATTAAATGAAGAGAAGGTAAGTGTAGATTTACTCAAATCGCGTTTTGAGGAAATGAAAAGTCAAAATTATGAATGCGCAGTTGTTTATGATGCTGATGATAATTTAGTAGGCGTAACTGGCTTGTGGTTTTGTACGCGTCACTATATTGGTAAAGCTGTAGAGCTAGATCATGTTTACTTAATGCCTGAGTATAGAAATAAAGGATTTGGTAAACAATTTATGAACTGGATTAATACTTATGTAAAAGAAAAGGGGTGTAATTCAATAGAACTAAATACTTATGTTCAAAATTACCCATCCCATAAGTTTTACTATAATGAAGGTTTTGAAATTTTAGGGTATCATTTTTTAAAAAAGATATAAACTACTTCAAAAAGCCTAAATCCGAATTAGTAGCTATTTCATAGGGAACTTTATCATGTTCAAAAATCCTGGCTTCTAAAGTTCCTTTTAAAGTTAAAGTATCGTCTTTTACATCAATCCAGCTCCCTTCACGCAAACCGATTACTGGTTGTGTGTTATAAGCATGAAATTCTTTAATTCGTGTTTCTCTAGTTTCTCCCATATGTGTACTACCAGTAATTGGATCTAAGTAATGCGGATTTATACTAAAAGGAACTAATCCTAAAGTTTTAAAACTTGGAGGATAGACAATTGGCATATCGTTAGTTGTATTCATGGTTAAACCACAAATATTACTACCTGCGCTAGTGCCTAAATAAGGAGTACCATTATTTATTGCATTTTTAATTGATGCTAATACATCGTTTTTATATAACTGAGACACTAAAACAAAGGTATTTCCTCCTCCTACAAAAATACCTTGAGCATTTGCAATTGCATCTTTAGGGTTTTTGAATTCGTGAATACCTTTTACAGATTTGCCAATAGAGTTAAAGGCTTTTGAAGCTGTCTTTGTATAATCGTCGTGTGAAATACCGCCTGGTCTTGCATAAGGAATAAAAAGAATCTCATCTGCATTTTTAAAATGAAGCTTAAGTTCTTCTAAGAGATATTCTAAATAACCACTACCATGAATGGTAGATGTGCTTGCAATTATAACTGATTTCAAAATTTGATATTTTAGATTCTTAATATTTACAAAGAAAGTTAAACTTTTTTAAAACTTCTATTTTATGTTTTAACAAACATTTATCAACAAATTCCTATGAGAATTAAAGAATATAGTCGAAATTTATTACAAGAATTTAAGTATGAAAAAAGCATTACTATTAGTATTCGGTTTATTTACAATAATTACATACTGCCAAGAGGCAAAAAGAATAACAGTCAATGGTACAATTGTAGTTTCGACGCAAGATAAAGAAGGTGTCACAGTTTATAATACATCTTCGAATAAAGGTACAACAACAGACGAAAACGGAAATTTTGAAATCAAAGTTATTGTTAATGATATTGTGGAGTTTGGAGCACTTCAATTTAAAGACTTTAGTGTTACCATTACAAAGAATGTTATAGATTCTAAACGGTTAACTGTAATTTTGGTGGAGGAAGTTAATAAATTAGATGAGGTGGTTTTGTTACCATTTGGTCTTACAGGAAACTTAGATGCTGATTTAGAAAATGTGAGAACTTATAACGTAAGTTTAGATGATGTGTATTTTGGTTTGGATCATATTAGTGATTTTGAGTTTTCTGCAGATTACAAAACCAAAGCAGATAATTTAGCATTTAATGAATATAATCCTAGAATGGATAATATGCTGAACGTTGTTAATATAGCAGGCTTTTTATTGAGTCAAGTTGTGGATATGGACGGAACAAATTCTAAAACAAAAGAAGAGAAAGCAGTAGCAAAAACACCATTTAAAGAAGCTCTAGATCAGTATAGTGTTAATTATATTCATTCTAATTTTAATATTCCCCTAAATAAGGTTGATGCTTTTATCGATTATTTAGAAAAAGAAGGAGTTGATGAAGTTTTGTTAGAAAAAGATAAAGAATTACAATTTTTAGAACGTATTACACAGCTAAGCAAATCTTTTATAAAACTGCAAAGTGAAAAGGATTAGTGCTCTATGTTTTTTTGTTGCCTTTACCACAACTTTAGTTCTCAATGCACAACGCAAAGATTTAAATGGTCAACTCATTGCAGATGATGAGGTAGAAGGTCTTCATATACTTAATAAGACTGCATCAAAATATGCTATATCTAAAGAAGATGGTAGCTTTGTTATTCTTGCAAAAGTATCTGACACCATAGTTATTTCAGGTATAAAATACCAAGTACAAGAGTATGTAATTACGCAATCTACAATAGACTTAGGTAGTTTTAATGTGCAACTTATAGAGAAAACAAATGAACTTAAAGAAGTTATTGTCGGCAAAATTCTGACAGGAAGCTTACAATCTGATCTCGAAAATTCTGACGCAAAAACTGAGATTAATTTTTATGATTTGGGTATTCCAGGTTATAAGGGTAAGCCTTTAACGCAAAACGAACGAAAGTTGCATGATGCTGATGCAGGTCCAACCGGAGCAATAATGGGAGGTCCTTTCGGTGGAGGTGTTGGTTTAAATATGCATAAATTATTGAATAAGATTAGTGGAAGAACAAAAAAACTCAAAACTATAGTAGCATTAGATGATAAAGAACGTTGTATTACAAGACTTAGACGAGAGTATGAAGAAGCCATTTTTCAAACAGATACCTTAGCTGAGAATTTAAAGAATGAATATTTTTATTTTTGTCAAGAAGATGAAGGATTTAAATCATTGTGCGATGAAAATAATGACTTAAAAGCCATAGAGTTTTTACAATCTAAGTTAAAAGCATACAACAAAAATAGGGAATCGGTAACTAAAGATTAACTTTGGAATACTTTTTGAATTTTACAGAATAACTATAAATTATAATATGAAATTATTACAACTCATAATAGCTTTTTTAATATTTCCTGTACTTCTTTCTAATAGTGCAAAGCACGATTACTACGTTAGTGTAACAAAGATTGAATATGCAAAGGAAGAACAGTCGCTTCAAATAATAAGTCAAATTTTTATAAATGATTTTGAAAAATTATTAAGACAGCGTTATGATGAAAGTATTACCTTAAATGAAGAAGATGAACCTGAAGCTATTGAAAAATATATGCAACGGTATTTGTCTGATAAGTTAAAAATTAATGTAAATGGAGCTTCTGTAGGATTCAAATTTATAGGTAAAGAATACAATGATGATATTACCTATTGTTATTTGGAAATTGAAAACATTTCAGAAATAAAATCTCTAGAGGTAATTAATAGAACATTATTTGATATTTTACCAGAGCAGCAGAACATTGTGAGGCTAAAACTGTTAGGTAGAAATAAGAGTTTTTTATTACTTCCAGACAATGATAAATGCATGTTAAACTTTAATTAAAAATCTGTTAAAGCCATCTTAAATTCCTATTTTAGGCATCATTTTTTATCAATACTAAAAACACTTATGAAAATTTTAAAATTCTTATTGTGTGCTTTTATTTTTGTTTCTGCCAGCACCTTTGCTCAGAACGAAATTAAGCCAGAGCGAAAACCTGGACACACTAACCAAAACAAGTTTAAACAATTATATGATGAGTTTGCAACTCCAAACATGTTTAGAACAGGTTCTGGTGCACCTGGCCCAGCATATTACCAACAACAGGCAGATTACAAAATGGATATCGAAATCGACGATGTAAATGCAAAATTGTATGGTAACGAAACTATTACTTACACTAATAATTCGCCAGATGAGTTAACATACCTTTGGGTACAGTTAGACCAAAATATGCGTGCTAAAGACTCTAAGACTCCACTTATAAGTGGTTCTGGAGTTTCTCCAGCAACAACATCTTCGAGAGCTGTTAGAACGTATTTAAAAGAGCGTTTTGATGGTGGTTTTAACATAGAACATGTTAAAGACGTTAATGGTAAAGATTTGCCTCATATGATTAATCGTACTATGATGCGTGTAGAGTTGCCTCAAGTGATGAAAACTGGAGATAAATTTTCATTCAAGATAAAATGGTGGTACAATATTAACGATCACGTTAAAGATGGAGGACGTTCGGGTTACGAGCATTTCGAAGAAAATGATAACAGAATATATGTAATGGCTCAGTTCTACCCTCGTATGGCTGTTTATAATGATACAGAGGGATGGCAAAATTCTCAGTTTTGGGGACGTGATGAGTTTGCGTTACCTTTTGGAGACTTTGATGTAAATATTACAGTTCCTGCAGATCATATTTTAGATGGTACAGGTTATTTAACTAATAGAGAGGACGTATTTACTAAAGATATGATGAAGCGTTTCAATCAGGCTAAGAAATCTTATGATGAGCCTGTTATGATTGTAACACAAGCTGAAGCTGAAAAAACAGAAAAGACTAAAAGTAACAAGAAAAGAACATGGAAACTTTCTGCTCAAATGGTTCGTGATTTTGGTTTTGCTACATCGCGTAAGTTTTTGTGGGATATGATGGCTGTTAAAATTGGTAGCAAAGATGTAATGGCAGTATCATTGTATTCTAAAGAAGGAAATCCATTATGGGAACAATGGTCGACAAGAGCTGTTGCTAGTACGTTAAAATCTTATTCTCGTATGACTTTTGATTATCCTTACCACAAGGCAATTTCTGTACATGCGCCTATGGGAATGGAATACCCTATGATTTGTTATAATTTTGGTCGTCCTGATAAAGAAGGAAACTATTCTGATAGAACTAAATATGGAATGATAAGTGTAATCATTCATGAGGTTGGTCATAACTTCTTTCCAATGATTGTGAATAGTGATGAGCGTCAGTGGACTTGGATGGATGAAGGTTTAAATACATTTGTTCAGTATGTTGCTGAGCAAGATTTCGGGGAATGGAATCCTACGGCTTTATCACCAGGACATGAGGAATACCCTGCGCGTAGAGGACCTCCAAAGAATATTGTAAGATACATGGGCGGAAATCAAGATTTTATTGCGCCAATAATGACCAAAGGTTTAAATACATACCAATTTGGTAGTAATGCTTATAGTAAACCAGCGACAGGATTGAATATGTTAAGAGAAACGATTATGGGTCGTGACCTATTCGATTACTCATTTAGAGAGTATGCTCATCGTTGGATGTTTAAACACCCAACACCAGAAGATTTTTTCCGTACTATGGAAGATGCGTCTGCTGTAGATTTAGATTGGTTTTGGAGAGGTTGGTTCTATACTACTGATTATACAGATATAGGAGTAAAAGAAGTGAAGAAATTTGCTGTAACGGCAAATCCAAATGATAATGGAAAAAGACTGGCAGATCGTTACAATATGGATCCTAATAGTTTAGTGTATTTTGTTGAGGAAGGAGCCGAAGGTTATGATGATGCAATGAAAAGCGCAACATCAATTGAAGATATTCCAACAGTAAAAGAATACATTATGGATAACTTTACTCCTGAAGAGCAAAAAGCAATGAAAAAGGCTCCAAAGTATTTCTATCAGGTTACTTTTGATAAACCAGGTGGTTTGGTAATGCCTCTAATTGTACAATATGAATATGCTGATGGTACTAAAGAGAAAATAACTTATCCTGCACAGATCTGGAGATTTAATGATAAAGAAGTTAGTAGGACAGTTGCTAGTGATAAAGAAGTTGTGTCAATTACTGTTGATCCAGATTTAGAAACTGCTGATGTAGATACATCAAATAATTCTTGGCCAAGAGAAGTTAAAGAGAGTGATTTCGACAAGTTTAAGAATAAAGTAAAGAACTAAATAGTTGATTTTAGAATATTAAGCCGACTTTAACGAGTCGGCTTTTTTATTGAATTATTGTTTTAAAAGTTGCTTATCCAATAAATTAAAACAAATAGTAGAACTAATTTCATTGAAGAGTAGAATCTTACACTCATTAAATTCAACTAATCTTTGTCTATATCGTTCACAAACTAACTATATTTGTATTGTGATTCATTCAGTGACATTATTATTTATCGGAGGTACCGAAATCGTATTTGTACTATTTATAGTGGTATTGGTATTTGGTGCTGATAAACTACCCGAAATAGCAAGAGGTATGGGTAAAGGTATGCGAACTTTAAAAGATGCAACTAATGATATTAAGCACGAAGTCACTAAAAGTGCTAAGGAAAATAATATTATTGATACTGATGTTGCCAAGGATATTCAAGAAGAAATCAATAAGGTTAAAGACGAACTTGGTGACTTCACAGGTTCAGTAAAGAGAAAACTTTAGTTGCTTAACGACCTGGTTTTCTATGCATTTGGTCGATTTTCTGACTTTTTAACTTGTTTATTTGTGTTTTAACAACTTTTTTTATCCGCTTTTAGGTATTCATATATCTTCCCAATCCCAAACCTACTGATTATGAAGATAAATAATAACCTATTTATTTGCTTCTGCCTATTTTTGAGTATGTCTTACGGCCAAACCGAAAGAGGTATTATCATTAGTGTAGATAGCATTAATTCACTTGCATTACGTCATTACAATGATAATGACATCGTAAATTCTTTTAATTTATATAATGAATCCTATAGATTGTCAGATTCTATAAATGACAATTATGGAAATGCTGTAGCCAATTTTAATCTTGGAAAGATATATAATCATATGCAAGAGTATGACAAAGCCCAAGGTTGTTACACCCAAATGTTAGATAGAGCTAAGGTTATTAATGATAATTTCTTAACAGCAATTTCTTATTTTAATCTAGGTAAATTGAAAAAGAACAGCAATCAGCTAGATGCTGCTGTTTCATTTTATAAAAAAGCATTACAATATGCACTTAACGAAGAAGTAATAGATCAAAATAATGAAGATAAAAGAAATCATATATTATTTGATATTAGAATTAATCTAGCTGATGTTTATATAGAGAGAAAGGAGCAGGCAGAAGCGTTAACCTATTTATTTAGAGCTAAGAATAGCTTAGAGCATATAAAGTCTACTGATTACTGTTCTAAAGGAAATTTGAGCTATACATATGGTCTGTATTTTATGGGGAAAGGATCTTATAATTTAGCTAATAATAAATTTAACGAAGCACAACGTTATTTGAAAAAGTGTAGTTCAAATGTAGTAGATATAAAATGTAATTTACTACTAAGTCAGGTCTATAAAAAGTTATCACTTTCTCTAGTTGCTTTAGACAAAAAGGATGAGGCATACAATGCATTAGTTAAGTATAATGAAGCGAGAGAACAATTCTTTAGTGCAGAAAAAATTAAGCAAGAGCAAATAGCTGAATCAAAATTTTTAATTGCAAATTATAAGCAAGAGGCTCAGTCTGCGATTAAAGAGAAATTAGTGCAACAACATATAGCTAGTAGAGTTAAATTTTTAAATATAGGTTTTGCATTTGTTATCATTATTTTATTAATCTCATTTGTGGTTATTTATAAAAATTACTTAGCTAAGCAGAAATTAAGTAATGTCTTAAAAAACAGAAATGAGCAATTGGAAATTGCAAAAAATCAGGCTGAGAAATCATCAGAACTTAAAACTAATTTTATCTCTAATGTAACACACGAGCTAAGAACACCTTTGTACGGTGTAGTTGGGTTAACTTCATTGTTACTTAACAATAATGATCTATCAAAAAAGGATAGTAAGTACTTAAAATCATTAAAATATTCTGGCGATTATCTTTTAAATTTAGTAAACGATATTTTACAAATAGGCAAAATGGATTCTGAAAAAGTTGAATTGAAAAGCGTTTCAGTTGAGTTAAAGGTGTTGGTTGAAAACATAATTAATTCATTTCAAAATCGACTACAAGAAACGAATAATCAAATTCAAATTGACATAGATGATGCTATTCCACAGCTTATTAAATGTGATAATGTAAGATTATCTCAAATATTAATAAATCTAATAGGAAATAGTGTGAAATTTACTGAAAGTGGTAAGATTTGCCTAAGAATTATAATGGAAGATATTACTGATAATAATATTGCCTTGCGTTTTGAAATTGAAGATAATGGGCCTGGAATTGAGAAAGCAAAACATAAAAAAATATTTGAAAACTTTTCCCAATTACACGAAAATAATAATGTTAATTATCAAGGAACAGGATTAGGTCTTTCTATTGTAAAGAATTTGGTAGAGTTATTTAAGGGGAAGATAGAATTAGAAAGTGAATTAGGTAAAGGTTCTAAGTTTAGTTTCAATGTAACATTCAAGATTGATAAAGATGCACTGAAAAATTCATCGAAAAAGAAGGATAATGATAAGGTTGTCGCTTTAAAACGAGGGTTTAGAATTTTAGTTGCAGAAGATAACAAGATTAACCAAATTGTAACTCAAAATTTATTAAAAAAGGAAAATTTTGAATGTCAAATTGTTCAAAACGGTCAAGAAGCAGTTGATGCACTTAAAGAAAATCATTTCGATCTTATATTAATGGATATTAATATGCCAATAATGAATGGAAATGAAGCGACCAAAGAAATAAGAAAGGGTAACCCTAGAATACCAATTATAGCTTTAACAGCTGCAGATATTGAAGAAGTTAAAAAAGAATATATGTCTATTGGGTATAATGGTGTTATTACAAAACCATTTGATAATTACGAATTCTTTCAGATGATTAATGCTAATATCCAAGATAATATATTAGAAAAAGTATCTTAAAGTAATTGTAGAATTAAGGAAGGCATAAAAAGCTTATGCTTTCTTTCTACTAATGGTTAAACCATCTCTAATAGGTAATAGTACTGTTTCTATTCTATTATCATTTTTAAGTAAGGTGTTATATTCTAAAACGGCTTTGGTAGACTTATCCTTTTCGTCTAAGGGTTCAATAACTTTTCCGTGCCATAATACATTGTCAGATAGAATGATACCTCCAGGGTTTAGCTTATCAATTATTAGATTAAAATAATTACAGTAATTAGGTTTGTCTGCATCAATAAAAACCAAATCAAAAGTTAGATTTAAATTCTCAATAATATCTACAGCATTTCCTGTATGTTGAATAATTTGATGTCCATATTCTGATTTATCAAAATACTTACGTTGAAAATCAACTAATTCTTCATTTATATCTATAGTGTGTAATTCTCCATCAGATGTCATACCTTCTGCTAAACATAGAGTAGAATAACCTGTAAATGTTCCTAGTTCTAAAATAGATTTAGGATGTATCAATTTAGAGATCATACTTAGTACTCTCCCTTGATAAGGACCACTAAGCATAATAGGTTGTAATACCTTCTGATAAGTTTCGCGAGTTAATTGTTGCAACAACTCTGGCTCTTGCTCAGAATGTGCTACGACATAGTTGTCTAAATCTTCTGGCAAGAAATACATATATGAAAAATTAAGTAAATGAGATGTTATTTATTCAGCGGATTTCTCAACAGTATCAGTTGCTTCTTCCTCGGAAGGTTTGCCCATAAAGTAAAGTGCAGCACCAACGACGATAAGACCAATTTTTATTGCCCATGATACAGTTTCACCCCAATTATCAATCCAATCTAAAAACCTAATAGTAAGTCCAAAGTATGGTAATACTATTAATGCAATACCAATAACTGCCATGTAACCTCCAATTTTTCTCATAATTATAATAGTTGATTAGATTTTAAATATAGAAATAATAATTGAACCGGAAAGTACTAAGACTTAATTCCTGAGATTAGTTTTTATTTAGTAATCTCATAATCCTACCATAATTATTGTACAACCATACCTTCTGAAATAGCAAATTCTTTTACTAGTTTTAGATCTAAACACTAAAATGATAGACAATAAGACAATCTTTATAATGTATATTTAATGTATTCCAGACATCGCCTTTTTAATAATAGGAGAGACTAATATGGCTACTATACCAACACTAATACTAATTACACCAAAACTTGCGTATACCGAAAGATAAGAATACAATTGCTGATAATTTTCGGAATTTTGCATCGCTATTTCTGGTGTAATTCCAGTAATGAATTCTACAATATCACCAAAAACACCTTTTGTGAATACATTAGTTTCACTTTCAGTTACTGTTGTTAGTTTTGCAATTTTTCCAGCGAAAAAATGACCATAAAAATTTGCCGAAAACCAAACTCCCATAATAAAAGCAACATATTTAAGAGGCGATAATTCGGTCATTTTTGACAAACCAATTGGAGATAAAAATAACTCTCCAATAGTTAGTACTAAGTATCCTAAAACAAGATAAAGCATTGATGTTCTTGCAAACTCATCGATGCTATGTGCAGATAAAGCAAAGACAACAAACCCTAATCCTAAAAACACTAACCCTAATCCAAATTTAATAGCTGAGTTTGGGTTAATTTTTCTTTTGTTTAAATACGTCCAAAGCATTGAAAACGGAATGGCAAACAAAATAATAAAACCAGCATTTATACTATTTGTACCTGCTGCATCCATACCAACAAGATTAACGTTTCGATCTGCAAATAATGTTAATGAACTTCCTGCTTGTTCGAAAATTGCAGAAAACAAGGTGTACAGAATAGTAAAATAAACAGCAACAAGAAGCCGTTTTTTCTCTTTTGTAGTTACACTATTTATAATATATATGATATACACAATTAGAAATGCTGAAATCACCCAAACTAAATAATGTTCAAATTCATGAAATTTTATTATAAGCCCAAAAAGAGGTACAGCTAGAAAAGCAGATATGGTAATGAGTTTACCTCTATTTAATCCGAAGGTTATTTTATTATACTTGTCCTTATTTGGTATTAAACCTTTATCTCCAAAGACTTCTTTTTTTAAGCCATTATTAAAAACTAATAAGCCAGCAATCATACCAATTCCTGCTAGTACAAAACCATAATGCCAACCATAACTTTCTGCAAACCATGCGCAAGCCAAAGGTGCAATGGCTGCGCCTAAATTAATTCCTAAATAGAAAATAGTAAATCCAGAATCTCGTCTTGCATCACCTTGTTGATACAGATTTCCAACAAAAGAAGAGATGTTAGGTTTAAAAAAACCATTACCAACAATGATGAGTCCAAGAGAGCCATAAAAGAAAATAGGATGCTCAAAGGTTAAAAAGAAATGACCTAAAGCCATTAAAATACCACCAAGAAGAATGGCTTTTCTAAAGCCTAAAATTTTATCAGCAAGAATACCCCCAATCATTGGTGTTACATAAACTAAAGACATGTAAGCTGCATATACACCAAAAGCCATATCATCAGTAAATAATAATTGTTTGGTCATGTAAAGAACGAGGAGCGCTCTCATTCCGTAAAAAGAGAAACGTTCCCATAATTCTGCAAAAAATAAATAAATTAAACCTCTTGGGTGTCCAAGAACGTCGTTAGGTTTTGTGGTAGTCATCTGTTCAGTTTTTTGATTTGAGAGCAATGTATTTACAGTAGATCTCAATACTGAACCTTGTAACTAATTGTATTAAATTATAATGAATTGTGCTTAATTGTAATTGAGGTTATTCAGCTTTAAAAAGTGCGTTATAGTTTTTGTTTTCAGGGGTTTTTAAAAATTCCTCTAGTAATGTCGCATCTATAGTGATGTGATTGGGAACCATTCTTAATCGATAACGACTTTCACCAATAAAGGTAAATAAATCTCTTCGCTCTAATACTTGTGTTTGATCTAATTCTAAAATTGAATTTGTGTTATCTATAATTCTTGTAAGGTAGGTTTGGTTTTTAATTTCACCACCTAAACTAACTACTAAACTTTGTAAATCACCATCTCCATATTTACGTCTAATCGCAAACTTTAAGAGGTTTTTATATTGAGTGGTTTTAGAACCAAAATCAATAGTTTGATTCAAAATACCTTTAGTAGGAATACTGATTTTTACCAAACTCCAATCTAAAAAACTAATAGTCATTTCATTTAGCTTAGGCATATTTGCTAATCGAATAACCCAAGTTGTTGCTAACACCAAAAAGATAGATATTAATGAGGTTTTAGCAATAAGTTTAAAAAAATTGTTGCTAAAGTCATTTCCAAAACTTAGAAATACACTAGAAATTTGTGATATAACTATTAATAATACCACCATAATAGATATAATACCAACAATTTTTAAGCCTCTGTATAAAAATGTTCTGTAAAAGGAAATGCCTAATAGGTAACACAAAAAAGTAGTTAGTAACAAATCTGGAATACCACTTATTTTAATACCATGTATTGTGTTGTTTTCTTGAAGAAAGTAGGAAAGCAAAAAAGTTGTGAAAGATGTGATAATAATAACTCCTAAAATAAGTTTTACATTTTTCGTGTTATTATAAATAAACTTTGGAGCATAGTAAAAATAGAATAGCGCTAATAACAAGAACATATTATTTATAATAGAAAATAAATATATTCCAAACCGAAAACCTGTTGTGTTTTCAAAAGAAAATAGAATTCCAGTATAAGACCATAAGCCAGAAAGTACCCAAACAAACATGGCAAAACTTAGATGAAGTAAGCCTTTGTCTACGCGCTTTTGTGTGTCATCTTCTTCAAGAACTTGCTTAAAACGAAGCCTGATATTATACCATATTGCTAATAACAAAACGGCACCTACTAATGAAATAAATATATGTGAAAGAATGTAAAATTCTGAGACCTCAGTCATTGTTATTTGCCTAAGATTCTATTAACTAATTTGTCTTTAGAAACTTGATTATCACCACAGAGCCACTGTATTACATTATCTTCCCAAATAGCATCACGTTCAGTTTCTGATATAATATCTCGATCTATTGCTAGATCTAAAATTTTACCAGGATAAGAGGATTGTTTTTCGCTTTCCATTTCTCCTAAAGGGTAAGGGTCATCTAATCCCATAAGAACCTGTTTAGAGCCTTGGTTTTTAATTAATAGTTCTAGTCCACCTGTATCATGAACTAAAGTGTCAAAGAATATGTTTTTATGCCCTACAGCTTTTCTTGGGTGACTTTTACCGTCAAATAAATCTGGTCTGCCATCAAATCCTTGAATTCGTCTGCCTAAGTTAATCTGTGCTAATTGTCCACCATGAGCAAAGCAAGTTCGCATATTTGGGTATTTGTCTTGATATCCATTTAAGGTTAAAAAGTGGTAAGCATCAGCGCATTGCGCTAACATCCATATTAAATGAAAACGCCAAGATGTGTTTTCGAGTTTTATAAATTTTTCGCCATCGTAAGGATGAATTTCTACAGCAAGATTATACTTGTTAGCTAATTCAAAAATAGGTTCATTTTCTTCATCAAAAATACAACGCCAAGTACCAATGGTATCCATGTAGTGGGTTGGTAAGCATAAGAGCTGTAAGCCTAATTCTTCTACACAGCGCTCTATTTCCCAACAGGCACCACGAACAAAACCTGGATGTACAACAAAACCGCAAGTAAACTTACTTGGGTTTTCGTGTTGTACTTTGGCATTAAAGTCATTTTGAAAACGTAAAGCTTGTTTCATTTCTTCAACACGCAATCCGTTACCATAGAGTTGAGATAAGTTTAAAACGACAGCATGATCTATTTTGAAGTTTTCCATCCAGGCTAACTTTTCATCTAAGAAAAAACTTGAATCAGTAATAGGGCGGTTCCAATCTTTTTGAAGCATAAATTTACGGTCCTTATCAACCCAAAAAATCCCTTTGTCTTGCATGAATTGTGGAATTTCTTCAGGATAGGGAAGAAGATGTGAGTGACCGTTTATTCTTAGTTTACGTTTTGTCATACTATTTCCTGCGAAGGCAGGAATCTTATTAATTAGAGTTTCAACTATTATTGAACCCTAGAGGTTAATAATATCTGTTTTAATTTTTCTTTTTGGCAATTATTTATCACTAATTAGTGATTCATAGTTTAGAGATTCCTGCTTCTGCAGGAATAAATTAATCTACCTGAACCTTCTTTGGAGGCTGCATTACTTCACCACAATTTGGGCAACTGCGTTTGTTTTTATCACTATAATATGCATCAAATATTGCAGGCATATCTGTTTCAATATTGTCTAAAGTAAAATCTTCTTCATACAATTTGGTAGTACAATTTTCACAGAACCATAGTAATGCATCTTGTACACCTTTTTCTCTTGGATATTCTATAACCAAACCAACCGTGTTGGCTCCACGTTGAGGTGAATGCGGCACTTTTGGAGGTAATAAGAATATCTCTCCTTCTTTAATATGAATATCTTTTGGTGTGCCTTTATCAATAACTTTTAAGATAATATCACCTTCAACCTGATAGAAAAATTCGGGAGTTTCATTATAGTGGTAATCTTTTCTACTATTTGGTCCACCAACAACCATCACAATAAAGTCTCCATCTTTCCAGACGACTTTATTACCAACAGGTGGTTTTAATAAATGTCGGTTTTCTTCAATCCAAGCTTTAAAGTTTATAGGAGGATATAATTTGCTCATGATATTTGTTTTGTGTCATTGCGAAGCAAATTTTATTTGCTGTGGCAATCTGTTTCAATAGGAAGAGATTACCACGTCACTTCTTTCCTCGTAATGACTAATTCTATTCTTGTATAAAGTTACAAAGATTTTGTGCGTCCACCATCAACAGGAAGGTTAATTCCGTTAATATAACCAGCACGTTCACTCGCTAAAAATGTGATAGCATCTGCTAGCTCTTCTGGTTTTGCAAAACGTTTGGCAGGAACGGCATTTTTCATTGTATTGGCAGCCTCTTTTTCTGTGTTACCAGATTTTGCAGACTTGTTTTTAATAATTTCGGTTAGTCGATCCGTACCTGTTGCACCAGGAAGAACGTTATTTACTGTAATACCAAACTGACCTAATTCATTAGCTAAAGTTTTACTCCAACTAGCAACTGCTCCTCTTATCGTATTACTAACACCTAATCCATCTAAGGGCTGTTTTACAGAAGTTGAAATGACATTAATTATTCGACCATAACCTTCCTTTTTCATAAAAGGAGCCAAAGTTTGAACCAGCACATGATTGCATTTTAAATGTTGGGTAAAAGCAATTTCAAATTCTTCTATTTTTGCCGAAAAAACAGGTCCACCTGCTGGACCACCAGTATTATTTACTAATACATGAAAGCCATGATGTTTTGAAATATAATCAGAAACTTTCGTTTTTAACTCTGCTGGATTTGAAAAATCAGCAACGATATAATCATGATTTCTTTGTTGAGGTAATTCCGAAAGTACTGCTTTTAGCTTGTCTTCATTTCTTGCAATTAAAGTGATAATTGCGCCTTCTTCGGCTAAGGCTAAGGCTGTTGCTTTACCAATTCCTGCAGTACTACCGCAAACTAATGCGTATTTGTTGTTTAGTTCTAAGTTCATAATTTTATGTCTGATCGAGCGCAGTCGAGACCTACTTAATTTTTAGGATTATAATTTGAATGTGTTGCGTTTCTGCATTCAGATAAAATTTGCAACATATCATATTCTCCATTGGCTAAAGCGTATTTCTTTTTTGCACTCCAATTTTTTATTTTCTTTTCAAAGAATATTGCCTGCTCAATATCGTTAAATTCTTGTTGAAAAATTAATTTTAATGGTCTTCTTTTAAAAGTATAACAATTTTTATTCAGTCCTTTTTGATGCTCTTCAAATCTTCTTGAAATATTATTTGTTACACCTGTATAAGTTAGATTGTCTGAACACTGCAATATATAAACAAAATATATTTTCATTAGCGACCTCTCGACTGCGCTCGAGGTGACATTTAGTTAGTACTTTATGCAAACATTCTTAGCTTCTGTAAAAAAGCGTAAGGCTTCAAAACCACCTTCACGACCAACACCAGACGCTTTTACACCTCCAAAAGGGGTTCTTAAATCTCGCATCATCCATGTGTTTACCCAAACAATACCAGCTTGTAGTTGGTTGCTCATGCGCATGGTACGTTTTAAATTATTAGTCCATAGTGTAGCTGATAAGCCATATTTGACTTTGTTTGCCATTTGGAGAACGTCATCTTCAGAATTAAAAGGCATAATGGTAACAACTGGCCCAAAAATTTCTTCTTGGTTGACTCTACATTCATCATTTGGTACTTCAATAACTGTCGGCTCAAGGTAATAACCGTTTTCAAAATCTTTTACAGTAACTTCATTTCCACCACATAAAACGATTCCATTTTCTTCTTTAGCAATATTGATGTATTCTTTTACTTTTTCTAAATGTGGTTTAGAAACTAACGCGCCAATATTAGTATCAGCTTCAGAAGGATGACCCACTTTTAATGCTTTTACTTTTGCAACAAAATCGGTTTTAAATTTTTCGTAAATAGAAGCTTCCACAAAAATGCGACTTCCACATAAGCATATTTGACCTTGATTAGCAAAAGATGAGCGTACTGTTGTATTCAACATATCGTCATAATCGCAATCTGCAAAAATGATATTAGGATTTTTACCACCTAATTCTAATGATAGTTTTTTAAACATTGGAGCAGCGACTTTAGCAATATGTGCTCCAGTGGCAGTACCTCCAGTAAAAGAAATAGCTTTAATATCTGGATGTTCTATAATGGCTTGTCCTGTCGATCCTCCAAGTCCATGAACTATATTTAAAACACCTTTTGGTAAACCTGCTTCGTTACAAATTTCACCTAATAAATAAGCCGTCATTGGCGTAACTTCACTTGGTTTAGCTACAATGCAATTTCCTGTAGCGAGTGCTGGTGCAATTTTCCATGTAAATAAATAGAGTGGAAGGTTCCATGGGGAAATACATCCTACAACACCAATAGGTTGACGCAATGTATAGTTTATGGCATTTTGACCAATTGACTCATGACTTTCACTTGCAAATTGTGTAATGGCATTACCAAAGAATCTAAAATTACTTGCTGCTCTTGGTATGTCAACTGTTTTAGCTAAACTAACTGGCTTGCCATTATCTTTACTTTCCGCTTCGGCAAAACGTTGTAAGTTTGCCTCTAATAATTCTGAAATTTTAATAAGAATACGACTGCGTTCTTCTATCGTGGTTTGTGACCACTGCTTAAAAGCAGCTTTGGCAGCTTTGTATGCTTTTTCTACATCGTTTTTTGATGAGTTGGGTATTTGTCCATAAACTTCACCATTAGATGGGTTATAGTTGTCTATCCAATTGTTTTGAATAGAGTTAATGAATTCGCCGTTTATGTAGTTTTGTATGTTCATTTATTTACAGATAAATTCCCCAAGACGTAACTGATATTAATCTTGAGCCTTGGTTTTCTAACCCTTTTTCTTATAGGCCATTACCTTAATCTCTATAACCAAATCTGGATGTGGTAATTGGTGTACTGCAACTGTTGTTCTGGTTGGTCCTGTTGCTTTATCAAAGAATTCTGCATAAGCTTTATTGTAGTCAGCAAAATCATTCATGTTTACCAGAAAGGATGTTACATCAACCACATCTTTTAAAGATGCTCCAACTTTGGCTAAATTATGGTCTATGTTTTTTAAGACTTCTTGGGTTTGAGAATAAGCGTTTAATTTTTTAGTTCCCATTTCGTCAATGATATCAACACCAGCAATGGTATTATCTGGTCGTCGCGAACTTGTGCCTGAGACAAAAATAAAATCGCCAACTTGGTTAACGTGTGGGTATGCTCCTCTAGGTGTTACTATGTCTTTACTCATATGTTTTTAATGTAATCCAGCAATTTTATCGTCTTCTAAAATTGCTTCAGTTTCAGTTTTTACTTTATCTAAAATAATTTTAATATCATCTGATGTCGAAATATCTCGATCGGCTAACATATTTAAAATGGCTTTGTCTTGCGCTCGTCCTCTTAGCATAGCTTCTCTGTAGCCAATATGCTCATTAAAGGTAACTAAACTATATTTTGATGAATACTCATTCGGGAATTCTCTCTCTAAAGCCATTTCAATTTTACGCTTTTCTTGAAATATTTCTTGACCTACATGGTCTTTCATTTCATGAAAATTATCAATTGCTAAATCGGCAATAGCATCTGTATCTTTCTTTCTTGTTTTTTCATATTCAGTAAAAATGGTTTCCCAATTACCTTCATGTTCGTCTAGAACCTTATCAAATTCTACAACGTCTTCAAATGAGGCATTCATACCTTGTCCATAAAATGGTACAATCGCGTGTGCTGAATCACCCATTAACAGTGTATTACCTTTATAATGCCACGGTGAACATTTAACAGTACCTAATGCTGCTGTTGGATTTTCAAAAAAGTCATCAACAAGATTTGGCATTAATTCTAATGCATCAGGGAATTCTTTCTGAAAGAATTCAGTAACAATTTCCGGTGTTGTTAAATTACCAAAGTGATATTCTCCTTCATTATGATGTAAGAACAAGGTTACGGTGAAGCTGCCATCTAAATTGGGTAATGCAATAAGCATAAAATCACCTCTAGGCCAAATATGAAGTGCATTTATGTATGTTTTATAGCCACCAGATTCAGTTGGGAGAATACTTAATTCTTTATAACCATGTGTTAAATAGTCTTGTGAGAAACTGAATAAGAATTTTTTACCCAAGTAGTAACTTTTTCGTAATGCAGAACCTGCTCCATCTGTTGCGATGATGCAATCTGCATCTTCTACAAATTCATCTTTTGTGTTATAATCTTTGAATAATGCTGTGGTGTTTTCAAAATCAACAGATTTGCATTTTTTATTGAAATGTATGGTTACATTATCATGTTTTTCAGCTTCGGTTAATAATAATCCATTGAGTTCTCCTCTAGAAATGGAGTTGATGTATTCGTGATCTCTTCCGCTATAATTTGATAAATAAGTATTGCCTTCTTTATCATGAAGCATGCGACCATTCATAGGAATACAAAGTGCTTTGACTTTATCTTCCATACCAACTAACTTCATGGCTTTAATACCACGATCTGAAAATGCTAAGTTAATAGAACGGCCAGCAGAAATATCTGTTTTACGTAAATCTGAACGCATTTCGTAAACTGTTACGTTGTAGCCGCGTTGTCCTAATCTTAATGCTAATAGACTTCCGCTAAGTCCGGCACCAATAATTAATATGTTTTGTTGTTTTTTACTCATTTAAAATAGCTTTCATTTTTTCAACCATTATATAAACATCCTCAAACGAATTGTATAAAGGTACTGGTGCACATCTAATTACATCTGGTTCTCTCCAATCGCTTATAACTCCTGCTTCTGTTAATTTATCATGTAAAGTTTTATCTGCGTTTAATACTTGTATGGATAATTGACAACCACGTTCATCTGGATTTTCTGGTGTAATGATTCTTATAACATCTTCACCTAATTCTTTTAATAGAAACTCAAAATAGCCCGTTAACTTTTTAGATTTTTCTATAAGTTTAGTTAGACCAACTTCATTAAACATATCTAAAGACGCTTTAATTGCAGCCATGGATAAAATAGGTGGATTACTTAATTGCCAACCTTCAGCTCCTGGTAAAACATCAAATTCGTGACGCATATTAAAACGTGTTTGTTTATTGTGGCTCCACCATCCTGTAAATCGATTCAATTTTTTGTCATGAGCATGTCTTTCATGAACAAAGCAACCAGACAAACTTCCTGGCCCTGAGTTTAAATATTTATAAGTACACCAAACTGCGAAATCGGCTCCGGAATTGTGTAGATCTAAATCTACATTTCCAGCTCCATGTGCACAATCAAAACCAACCATACAACCATGTTTATGTCCTAATTCTGTAATACGTTTAAAATCGAAAAATTGCCCAGTGTAGTAATTAACGCCTCCAATCATTACTAAAGCAACTTCGTTACCATGAGTTGCTAATAGATCTTCTAAATCTTCATAACGTAATAATTCTTCTCCATCTCTAGGTGTCCAAAGAATTAGACCTTCTTTATCATCATAACCATGATGTCGCAGTTGAGATTCCACGGCATATTTATCTGAAGGAAAGGCATCACTTTCTATAATAATTTTATGACGTTCTTTTGTGGGTTTATAGAAAGAAGCCATCATAAAATGAAGATTCGCAGTTAAGGAATTCATGGTAACAACTTCTATAGGCTTTGCTCCAACTAGTTTTGCTGTAGCTTCTGTTAAAAACTCATGATAAGGCAACCAAGGGTTTTTGGCATCTGTATGACCTTCAACTCCTAGATTTGCCCAATCCTCAAGTTCTTGGTTTATATAAGCTTTAGTAGATTTAGGTTGTAATCCTAATGAGTTACCACAAAGGTAAATCAGTTCGTTACCTTCTTTATCTTTTGGAATATGAAAGTGTTGTCTGTAACTTGATAATTCGTCTAATGCGTCTTGCTGTTTAGCGAAATTAAGACCAGGTTTATAGTTGGACAATGTGAATTGATTTTCGGTTTGTAACAAAAATAAGGATTTAAAGCGAAGGATTAAAGGTGTATTTTCAATATGAATTTAGGTGAGAATCTACTATCTTTAAAGAAAGAATTATACTATGGGAAAGACAAAAGAATATAGTAACGGAGAAGTTACTGTGGTTTGGGAAGCTGAGAAATGTATACATTCGGCAATTTGCGTAAAGGGTTTGCCAAATGTTTTTCATCCCAAAGATAGACCTTGGATTAAAATTGATGAAGCAAAAACAGACGATTTAGTGAATACCGTTAAAAAATGTCCTAGTGGAGCACTAAGTTTTTATATGATTGATGAAGAAGACAAATCAGCAGAATCATTAGAAACAAAAGTTGAGGTTTTAGAAAATGGACCTTTATTAGTTTATGGTACTTTAAAAGTGACTCACAAAGATGGTACTGAAGATACAAAGAACAGAACGACAGCCTTTTGCCGTTGTGGAGCTTCACAAAACAAACCTTATTGTGATGGAGCTCATGTAAAAGAAGATTTTAGAGGATAATATTGAAAATGATTATGAGATACCGCTTTTCAGCGGCATTAATTTAACTTGACATTTTACATGGAGCCTATGGCTTTTGTGAAATGAGTTTCATTAAAAAATAAAGCACTTTAACTCGTAAGATAAAGTGCTTTGGATATATATAGACGCACAAGGCGGAAAATGTAAGCTATACGTTCTAAGTCGAAACTATGACGCGAAACTTACATTATAGATTACAAAAGTAATGCCAAAATTTTAATTTTTGTATTACTTCATAGTAATACTTACATCAGTAAAATTTAAATTCCAATTGCCTCCTTCTTGTTTGTGGTCTGTTGCGATTTTAATGCCGTTATAATCTTTATAGTTTTCAAATGTCGTAGTTAAAGAGGGTTCTTTTGAATTTCCTTTTCTAAATACCCATTCTTTAATTAAATAGTCGTCATCATAGAAGATATCATAAGCATCACCTGGAGTATAGCCTCCTTCATTAGTATACGTTATAGTAATCATATCTAATTGTCTCCTACTGATTGGTGATTCAGATTTTTTAGGCTCTGAAATGCTTGCTGAAGTATCCCAAACCAATTGAAAAGGAACTAATAACCAGTATTTATCATTGATAAACCCTCTGTCAGCACCAATGTGTATGCTGTCTATTTTAGTTCTATTGTAATTAACTGTTGTTTCATCAACCGTCATAGTGACATTGTTTTCTTTTGGTTTCCAAGTCCAAGATCTTCCTGTTCCTTTTATGGAATCTCTATCTACTTTAAAGGTGAATTTTACTTCAGATACGTTTTTCCAGTTTTCAAAACCATGTGCATTGGCAATTTTATTAGCAATTGTAAGCTCTTTTACTTCTTCTGTTACTTGTGTTTCTGACTTATCAGATTTACATGTGGAAACCAGAAATAAACAAATCAAACCTAGGTATAATGACTTCATATTAAAAAGTTGTTATAAATTACATGCAAAATTAACTAACGATGAAAGAGAACGCTAACTATTTTGAAGTAAATAAAGAGACTTGGAACAAAAAGGTAGGTATACATGCAGAAAGTGAGATGTATAAAATGGACGCTTTTAAATCTGGGGAGACCTCTTTAATGCCATATGAATTGAAAGCTTTAGGTGATGTAAAAGGAAAGTCATTATTGCATTTACAATGTCATTTTGGACAAGACACCTTAAGTTGGAGTAGAATGGGAGCAAAAGCTGTTGGTGTAGATTTGAGTGATGAAGGAGTGAAATTAGCGAAACAGTTAAATGATGAATTACAACTCGATGCTGAGTTTGTATGTTGTAATGTTTTGGATACATCTAAGCATGTTTCTAAAACTTTTGATATTGTTTTTACCAGTTACGGAGTTATTGGTTGGTTGCCAGATTTAAAACCATGGGCAAAAATGATTTCTGAACGTTTAAAGGTTGGTGGAACATTTTACATCGTAGAGTTTCATCCTATTATTTGGATGTTTGATTATGTAGAAGGTGTATCAAAGATGAAATATCATTATAATAGAAAAGAGACTATTTATGATGAGTATGAAGGTACTTATGCAAATAGCGCCTCAAAGATGATAAGTAAAGAATATGGTTGGAATCATGGCTTAAGCGAAATTGTGAATTCACTTATTGAAGCTGGTTTACAGATTGAATACTTAAATGAATATGATGAAAGCCCTTATGATGTGTTTCCGGATTTGATAAAGTCAGATAATGGGATGTATAAGCTGAAAGATCAGTTGTTTCCTATGTTGTTTGAGATAAAAGCAACTAAAAAATAAGTATGTAATTATATTGTCACATTGAGCGTAGTTGAAATGTCTAGATTTTTCGACTTGCTTTGCAAGGTGCTTTTCGATAAAATATATTTTATCTCAAACAATGCTCGAAATGACAGATGTAATAGTTTAATGTTTTTCTGTCTCTTTTAATAATTCAGGAAACTTAGCTTTAAATTTATTCAATCTCGGAATAGATACATTTTTTATATAACCTTGATTAGGATGCAATCGCTCATAATTTTGATGATAATCTTCACCAACCCAAAACTTTTGAAATGGATAAACTTCAGCAGCTACTGTTTTATCTAATTCTTTTGCTAAAGCTGTTTTTTTATCTTCTATGATTTTCTTTTGTGTGTCATCTTGATAGAATATTATAGATCGATATTGAGAACCTCTATCTGGTCCTTGTCCATTAACTTGAGTTGGGTTCTGAGAACCAAAGTAGACATCGACTAGAGTAGAAAAGCTAACCACTTTTGGGTCGTAAATAATTTCTACGGCTTCTGCATGCCCTGTTTTACCTGTGTTACTAGCTTCGTAAGTTGGATTGTCTGTGTAACCACCAGAATAACCACTAATAGATTCTTCAACCCCTTTAATACTTTCAAAGACTGCTTCAACACACCAAAAACAACCACTTGCAAAATAGGCTCTTGCTTTACCATCGTTTAATGACACAACAACAGGTTCTGCATCGATAACAGCTTGTTGTTTCTCATTGACTTGAGCTTGATTTTGACAGCTAAAAAATAAACTTATGCTAAATATGTAAAGTAATTTCTTCATTCTATTCTGAATTTATTTCAGGATTTCATTTGATGAAATACTGAGTTTGTAATTTTCTTTTTCTAGTAGACGTATAAAAATACAATTCCTTATATTTAATTGTTTTAAAGTTTTATTAAATAAAAAAAGCCTCTGCAATTGCAGAGGCTTTGATATATTATGTTATGAATTCTTACTTGCTAAGTTTAGCAAATAATTTTTTCATTTTTATTTTTTCTTCTTCAGCTAATTCAGCATCTACTAAGATACGTCCACTGTGCTCGTCAGTTATTACTTTCTTACGAGAAGCTATTTCTACTTGTACTTGTGGCGGAATTGTAAAGAAAGATCCACCAGAAGCTCCACGCTCAATAGCTACAACAGCCATACCATTTTTAACGTTGTTTCTAATTCGGTGATATGCTTTAACTAAACGCTCATCAATTTTCTTCTGAAAATCAAGAGATTTGTTGTTAAGTGCCTCTTCTTCTTTTTCAGTTTCCTTTAAAATTTCGTTAAGCTCACCTTTTTTGTGCTTTAAATGCGCATTACGATCTTTAAGTTTATCTTTAGTTTCAGAAATCACTACTTTTTTCTGATCGATTTGAACTTTATGTTCTTTAATATGCTTTTCAGCCAATTGAATTTCTAATTCTTGGAATTCAATTTCTTTTGTCAATGAGTTGTATTCTCTGTTATTTCTAACATTCTTTTGTTGCTCACTGTATTTTTTGATTAAAGCTTTTGCTTCTTCGATTAAATTCTTTTTTCCTTTAATCTCATCATCAATAATAGCAAGGCTATCATTTAGCTTTTCCATTCTTAAGTTAAGTCCTTCAACTTCGTCTTCTAAATCTCTAACTTCTAAAGGAAGCTCACCTCTGACATTTCTTATTTCGTCTACTCTAGAGTCAATTAATTGTAAATCATATAGTGCTCTTAATCGCTCTTCAACAGAAACTTCAGCTTTTTTTGCCATAATTATAAATACTTTATCGGATTTGTATTTGTCTTTGATAAAATGATTGCAAAATTAGTAATTTTTTTCGAGAGATAGTCTACTAAAAACGATTTTGTGAACTGTTCACTTTCATAATGCCCTATATCAGCTAAAACAATGTCTTTTTCTGCACTGAGAAAATCGTGATATTTTAAGTCAGCTGTCACTAAAAGGTCAGCATTTGCGGCTTTTGCAGCGTTAATAGCAAAACTGCCAGAGCCACCTAAAACTGCAATACTTTTTATGGGTTTATTTAATAAATTTGAATGTCTTACGCATTCAGTATTCATTTTATGTTTAATAAAATTAAGACAGTCCTGTTCATTCATTGGTTCTTCTAGCTCTCCAAGCATACCCATACCAATATGTTGATTCGTGTTTTCAAGCGTGGTAATTTCATAAGCAATTTCTTCGTAAGGATGAGCGTTAAAAAGTGTTTTTAAAACTTTAGATTCTATGTGCTTTTTGAACGTAACAGATATTGCTGTTTCATTTTCAGTATGCAATTGACCTTTTTGTCCAATGACAGGGTTAGAATCTTCATTTCCTAAATACGTACCTTCTCCATCAACATTAAAACTGCAAGATTCATAATTACCAATACTGCCAGCACCTGCATTGAAAAGTGCTTGCCTAAGTTCCTCTGCGTTTATTTTCGGAACATAAGTTTTCAATTTTTTAATAGTTCCCGACTGAGGAATTAAGATTTTTTTGTTTTTTAAACCTAATTGATCACAAATGATAGAATTGACACCTTCAATAGCATTATCTAATGCTGTATGTATAGAGAATATTGCAATGTTATTTTGAATAGCTTTAATGACAACACGTTCTACATAAGTTTTACCTGTTAATTTTTTAAGCCCTTTGAATATAATAGGATGGAAGCTTACGATAAGATTGCAATTATTTTCAATAGCTTCATCTATGACAGCTTCAAGTGTGTCTAGTGTTACTAAAATCCCAGAAACGGATTGATTTTTATTTCCGACCAAGAGTCCGACATTATCAAAATCTTCAGCGTAAGCCAATGGAGCTAAGTCGTGTAAATGGTTTATAACATCTTGAACAATCATAAAGTATCTATTTGTATCAAAAATAGTATATTTTCACCTGTAATTCTTTATTTTGCTTAAACGGTAAGATGTAATTTGCTAATAATGTATATATCTAATCTTTAATATTTAGTTTTGCTCATTTCGTACTAATGAAATTCATTCGAATCATATTATCCCCAATTATGCCAATTTATTATTTGGTGACATGGTTACGTAATTACTTATATAACTTAGGTGTTAAATCTTCAAAATCGTATGATTTACCTGTGATTTGTGTTGGTAATCTTAGTACAGGTGGTACAGGCAAAACACCAATGATTGAGTATTTAATTAGATTATTGAAAGATGAAAAATCTCTTGCCACATTAAGTAGAGGTTACAAAAGAAGAACTGAAGGTTTTGTATTAGCAGATAAAAATGCTTCTGCGGATTCTATTGGAGATGAACCTTATCAGTTTTTTAGAAAATTTGAAGGGATTCAAGTTGCGGTAGATACTAATCGACAAAACGGGATAGAACAACTCATTACATCGGATAATAAGCCTGAAGTTATTTTATTAGATGATGCCTATCAGCATCGGAAAGTAAAAGCTGGTTTTAATATTCTGCTAACAGCTTACAATAATCTGTATTATAAAGATATGGTTTTGCCAACAGGGAATTTGCGAGAACCACGTTCTGGTGCTAAAAGGGCAGATGTTATTTTGGTTACTAAATGTCCAAAAACGATTTCGGATGCTGAGAAAAATGAAATAGCCGGAAAGCTAAAATTAAAATCACATCAAAATGCTTTTTTTAGTCATATTGATTATGCAGAAGAGGTAATATCTTATAAGACTAAGTTAGTATTAGATACATTGCCAAAATTTACATTGGTTACAGGTATTGCTAATGCAAAACCATTAGTTGATTTTTTAGCCAGTAAAGGATTGAAGTTTGATCATTTAGAATATAATGATCATTATAATTTTAAAGCTTCAGACATAGAAACCTTAGCTTCTAAATCCTTAATAATTACGACAGAAAAAGATTATGTTCGTTTATCTGTAAATGAAAGATTAAAGAATATATTGTTTTACCTACCTATTCAAATTAAGATAAATCAACCAGAAGCTTTTAATACTCTAGTTACATCTTTTATTAGCCAAAAAAACTAGAAACTATTTTTTCTCCCGAAAGTGCTTGGTATAATTTCTTTTCGAAATCCTCTTGCTTAAAAGGTTTTGAGATGATGTCATCAAAGCCAGCCTCATCAAACTCATGCATCTTATCTTCTAATGTAACAGCTGTAAGAGCGAAAATAGTTAATTCTTTATCAAACGTTCTAATGATTTTAGTGGCTTCTAATCCGCTAATGCCTGGCATGTGTATGTCCATTAATACAATATTGTATTCTGTGTTTTTTACTTGCTCTACAGCAGCTTCACCATTATCAACAACATCACAATAAAGATCCATCTTATTAAGAATCTTTTTAGTAATCATTTGATTGATTTTGTTGTCTTCTACAACTAAAATTTTAATTTCACTTAGATCCAAATCTTCCATCTTATTAGATTTTTTAACTTCTACTACTTTAGGTTTTTCTACTTTATCAGTATATTCTAAAGGCAATTCAAAGAAGAACGTTGTGCCTTTGCCAAGCTCACTCTTCAAGTAAATTTTACCTTTAAGAATCTGAATTAGTCCTTTTACAATAGATAAACCTAGACCAGTACCACCATACTTTCTGTTAATTTGTACAGAGCCTTGAGAGAAACTCTCAAACATGTGATCTTGTTTTTCTTTTGTAATACCAATACCATTATCTTCAATTTCGAAGCGAAGCGTATAAGTTTTGTCTTTTTGATCGACTTTGTACGCTCTCACCCAGATGTCTCCATCTTTTGTGAATTTAATAGCATTTCCAAGTAGGTTAATTAAGATTTGGGAAATCTTTAATTGGTCACCAATAAATGATTCTGGTAAACCGTTTTCATAATCGAAATGTAATTGGGTGTCATTGTCATTAGCTGAATTGCTAAGCGCAGAGATTACATTTTCGAGTTTGTTTTTAAGGTTGAATTGTTCTGGGTCTAGTTCAACTTTATTAGCTTCAATTTTGTTAATTTGAAGTATATCGTTAATAAAGGTCAATAGGTAATCTCCTGAGAATTTTAATGATTTTAAATGTGGTACTTGATGTTCTTTTGGACCTTCATCTAAAAGCATATTAGTAAGACCAGTAACCGCATATAAAGGAGTACGCAACTCGTGCGTAACTGTTGATAAGAAATTAGCTTTAGTTTTAGATGCTAATTCTGCTTTTTCTTTGGCCACAATAAGTTCATCATTTTTCTTATGAAGCATATTGTTGGTCTTTAACCTTATATTATTGTTTTTATATAGCGATAAAGTTAAGAGTGATAAAATAGTAATTAAAGCAATACTTAATATGGTTGTAATTCTTGTAAAATTACTTTCTGCACTTACTTCTTCAATTTGCGCTAGCAACTGTGCATTCTCAGCATCCTTATAATTATTAATATACTGACCTGTAATACCTGGAGCTAAATTTTCACGTTTTACGTTTAAGATTGAGTCAGATAATTTTATGTGCTTTTTTACATAGTCATACGAGTTTTTGTAATCCCCTTGTTTTTCATGAATATCACTCAAGGTTAAATATGCTTCATTGATATTTTCAGTAATATGATAAGATTGAGCTATCAAAAGACCTTCTTCTGCTTGAGATAAGGCTAATTTATCATTATTTAAGGCACTAGAAACTTTACCAGTTTGTATTAAAGCACTACTCAGACGACGTCTTTGTTCGTGTTTCTTTGCTACAATAGTGGTTTTTTCGAGTTGTGATTTAGCTTCTTCATAACGTTCTAAAGCAATATATACTTTAGCTTCATTTAAAGTGACTTCTGAAATATATTCCTCAAGGTTTTCTTGTTCAAATAAATTCTTAGCTGAATTGAAATACTCTAATGCACTTTCATATTCCTCTTTTGTACTATGAATTACACCTTTAATGTTATAGGTAATTGCTAGGTTGGCAAAATCATCATTTTCACGTTGAAGCTGTATAGCTTTATTAAGCGAAACATTAGCTTGTTCTTGTTCATTCACAAGAAATTGAACCTTTGCGATTTTTGTATGAATCTTACCTTGGCTAGACTTATTATCAATTTTCTCTGCGATTACTAATGCTTTGTCCAAGTTGTCTTTAGCATTATAGTAATCACCACGATCATTCTCTAGTTTGGCTTGATCAATGTGGTTTTGAAGCCTTAATGCAAGCATGTCTGTATCTTCAACGCCATCTTGTTGCGCAAAAATCAGACTACAAAAACATGCTAAAAAAACAAATATGTAATATTTGATCTGGGACATTTCAGCTCACTTTAATTTGAACAAATATAATTATTTATTCGACAAAAGTGCTTTTTTATCCGATAAATTGCAAATTAAATCTAAAATCCTGGAGCTGTATCCTGTCTCATTATCGTACCAGCCCACTATTTTTACCATATTTCCAATCACTGATGTCATTTGAGAATCGAAAATGCAAGAATGCGGATTCCCAACAATATCAATCGATACAATTGGGTCTTCTGTGTATTCTAAAATGTTTTTTAAGTTTGAAGATGCTGCCTTTTTAAAAATTGAATTCACTTCTTTTATAGATGTTGGTTTTTCAACATTAATGGTTATATCGGTTAATGAGCCATTTGCCACAGGAACTCTAATACCACAACCTCCAATTACATTTGATAAATCTGGAAAAATCTTTGTCAACGCCTTTGCTGCTCCAGTTGTGGTTGGTACTATCGATTGTCCAGCAGCTCTAGCTCTTCTTAAATCTCTGTGCGGCTGATCGTGTAAACTTTGATCTGTTGTATAAGAATGTATTGTTGTGATATAAGCTTGCTTAACTCCAAAATTTTCCTTGATTAAAGCAATCATTGGAGCTGCATTGTTAGTAGTGCAAGATGCGTTTGATAAAATAGTCTCTGAGCCATCTAAAAGATGATCATTAACGCCTAAAACAATGGTTTTTATATCATCTTCTAATGAAGGAACTGATAAAATTACTCGCCTGGCACCATTATCTATATGAAGTTGAAGTTCAGCTTTAGTCTTAAACTTTCCTGTGGACTCAATTACAAAATCTGGTTGAACAGAAGACCAATCTAATGCTTTGGGATGTGATTGATTATATAAAGGAATTAAATTATCATTGATAATGATGTGATTGTCATCATAAGAAATAACCTCATTTAAAACACCATGAATACTATCGTATTTTAATAAATGACTAAGAGTTTTGGTGTCTGCCAAATCATTAATAGCTACAACCTGTATTTGTGGATGTAGAAGTGCTAATCTAAACACACGACGACCAATTCTACCAAAACCGTTTATGGCAATAGTAATCATTAGTTAATGTGTTTTTGAGCTTTGTAAGAAGATCTTACCAAAGCACTACTTTCTACATGTCTAAATCCTAAGTCTAAACCAATGGCTTTGTATTCATCAAACTGATCAGGATTGATAAATTGCTGAACAGGTAAGTGTTTTTTGCTAGGCTGAAGATATTGACCAATAGTAACAACGTCTACATCATTGTCTTTTAAATCATGTAATGTTTCAATAACTTCTTCTCGTTTTTCACCTAATCCAAGCATAATACCAGATTTAGTTCTACGTTGTCCTTGTTGTTTTAAGTATTTTAAAACTCCCATACTACGATCGTACTTAGCTTGTATTCTTACATCTCGAGTTAGACGTCTCACGGTTTCTATGTTATGAGACACTACTTCTGGTACTACATCTATGATGCGATCTATATGTTTTTCTAAACCTTGAAAATCTGGGATAAGAGTTTCAAGGGTAGTTTCAGGATTCATTCGTCTCACTGCTTTTACAGTTTCTGACCACATAATACTTCCCATATCTTTAAGGTCATCTCTATCAACACTTGTTAAAACAGCATGTTTAATTTGCATGAGTTTAATGGAACGTGCTACTTTTTCTGGTTCATCCCAATCTACAGTTTCTGGTCGTCCTGTTTTTACACCACAGAATCCACAAGAACGTGTGCAAACATTACCTAGAATCATGAAAGTTGCTGTGCCTTCTCCCCAACATTCACCCATATTTGGGCAACTTCCAGAGGTGCATATGGTATTTAATTTGTATTTATCAACAAGACTTCTAAGTTCAGTGTATTTTTTACCAGTAGGTAATTTTACGCGAAGCCATTTGGGCTTGCGTTCTGGTAAAATATTTGAAGCAACTTTGGTATCCATGCATTTTCAATTTCAGAAAGCAAAGATACAAAGTAAATAATTAAAAGAGCTTATAGTAATGTGAGATACCAGACGCTAAAACCAATTAAAAAGATAATACCAAGCCATGATAAAATATGGAATTTCAAAGTTGGTCTCCATTCTTTTGGAGTATGCTTGCTAGAAATTAACTTGTAATTAATTATAGCATAAAAAGGTGCAGTTATAAATGAAAGAATTGTTGCAATTTTAATAAGTTTCCCCATTTCTGAGGCGTAAGCGAAATATATAATTAAGGTTCCGAAAGTGAGTATTAAAATCCAAAGTAAATAGCCTTTTTTGAACCTCTTTTTGGTTAATAACTCTAAACTTTTAGACATTGCTCTAGGAGACGCATCTAAGGTAGTTATGGTTGTGCTAAACATTGTTGTAAAAGCAGCAATGCCAATAATTATGTAAGCCCAATTCCCTAAACTTTTGGTGTATAAGTCTATTAATTGATTAGAGAACACTGCAGCTTTGTTACTAAAAGTTTCATCAGTATTGTACATTACAAAATAGCCAAGAGATACAAACGCTATGCCTAAAATGATGGCTCCAGCATAACCAATATTAAAATCGAAGAGTGCGGCTTTTGGAGTAAATGTGCCTTCATCCTTTTTCTTTTCTATTGCCCAAATAGAATGCCATACAGAAATATCTAGAGGTGCTGGCATCCAGCCCATAAATGCAATTAAAAAAGCTATTTCAGTTGTGTTTTCTGGTAAAATTTGTATAAATGACATTGGTTTATTAAATTCTGTAAAAGCGAAACAAACAGCAACAAGTGTACTTATTGTAAGAGTAATAATGATAACTTTAATAAGCTTGTCTAGCGTACTGTATTTACCAAGGAATAGAATTATAAGACAAATAAATAATATAATAACCGTCCAGATTTCTACGCTAGAAATACTGGTAAATCCGAAATTTAGAAAACTAATATCTCCGAAAAGAGAATTTGCTAAACCAGCACTAACAATGGTTACTGCAGTTTGGATAGTAAACATCGTTCCTAGACTTAAAATAAAATAAGCAGCCAAAACTCCTTTGCCTAATTTATGATATCCCTCTAATAAACTTTCTCCTGTCGCTGATGCATATCGTGGTCCAAACTGAAAAAAAGGGTACTTAAATAAGTTAACGAGTAATAATGCCCAAAGTAACCCAAAACCAAAATCAGCACCTGCTCTTGTGGACTGTACCAAGTGAGATACTCCGATTGCTGCACCTGCAAATAATAAACCTGGTCCTAATTTTTTTAATGTTGAAAGCATTATGTTTTAGTAATAATTGCTGCAAGTAATTTTTTAGCTCGTAGTAATTTTACCTTCACATTATTGATAGGTTCTTTTAATTCCTCTGATATTTCTTTATAACTCAGTTCTTGAAAAAATCTCAAATTAATTACCTCTTGATAATGCGGCTTTAATTTTTTGATATCGCGTAGTAGTTTTGCTAGATTCTGCTCTGTAATAATTTTATCTTCAGGTGTTGGTGAGTCATCAACAATATCGAAATAGTGGTTGTCATTGTCTTTAGATGTATTTCTGATTGACTTTTTTTGCTTTCTTATTAAATCAATGTGAATGTTTTTTGAAATAGTAATAAGCCAAGTTTTAAACTTATAGTTTTCATTATAGGTTTTAATTTTATCAAAAGCTTTAGAAAAAGTCTGAATGGTGATATCCTCAGCATCATTTTCGTTATTGGTTCGCTTTAATTGAAACCCATACACATCATTCCAAAACGTATCTAGAAGAAAATTGAATGCAATCTGATCATTCTCTTTAGCTTTATTAATAGCGTCTTTTACTTCCAATGTTTGGGTTTAGATATAAGATTTGCAATAAAGATACTTAATTGTGTAAGAATTAAAAATAATTCAAGAATTGGTGCAAAAAAAGCCAGATCTACTTCATTAAGCTTTTTTGCCGTAAATCCAAAGCATAGTAATTGTATGATAAACCGCAATGTAGCCAATGCTATCAACCATTCCCAAGAATAGCCTAATGTAAATAATAGAATGCCTAGAATCCAAAATAAAAGTTGAGATGTATAGAATAAGCCTAATAAGAATTTGTGTAAAGGTTTGTAAAACTTTGCCGTACTAATATGTCGTCGTTTTTGTAAAATCCAATCTTTAAAAGATGTTTTCGGTTCAGAAATAGTGAAACTTTCTTCGGTAAAACAAGCTGCTGTGTTTTTATTGTCAGCAACTTCATTTATAAATAAATCATCATCACCAGATCTTAAATTCATATGACTATTAAAACCAGAATTATTAAAAAACAACTCTTTTCGATAAGCCATATTCCTCCCAACTCCCATATAAGGTAACCCTAAATTCGCATAAGAAAAATACTGTAATGCGGTCATAACAGTTTCAAAACGAATGAGTTTGTTTAAAAACGAAAAACCTTTTTTTGCATAAGCACCATAACCTAGAACTATAGATTTCTCATTTGAAAAATTACTACTCACATGTGCTAACCATTTATTAGAATTCGGTACACAGTCTGCATCAGTAAATACTAAAAAGTCGTATTTTGAAGCTTTTATGCCTAACGTAAGAGCATATTTTTTATTTCCCCAAAAAGTTTCAATAGTTTTTACATCTACCAATTTTATATTAGTATGTATTTCGGCAAGACCCTTCATAACATCTAATGTCTCATCAGAAGAACTATCGTTGACTAAAACGACTTCAAAAGTTGGGTAATCTTGTTCTAAAATTAAAACAATGTTAGTTTTTAAGTTTTCAGCTTCATTTTTAGCGCAAATGATAACAGAGATAGGAATATTCTTTTTCAATCGTGTTTCTGCACGTTTTACAGCAAAAGAAAATAGAAAACTAAGATAATAGGCAACTTGTATACTAACAACTGCAATAAATGCATAAAATAGTATTGATAAAAGCGTCATTAAGACTTAAGAATGTTGAGGTTCGTTACAATCCTTATATTCATCTGGTGTCTTTCCGCAAAAACCACAAGCTTCACCTTCTTTATTAATCATTGGGTTCTGACTAGCACATGTTCCTGCAAATTTACCATCTTTTTTTGCCCAGATTTTTATGGCGATTCCTGCAACACCTAGACCTAATAATGCAAAGGTAATTAATAGTAATTTCATTATAATGCTTAAATTTAACGCAAAGATAATGCTTTTACTTTTATTTTACAGCCCTTCTTCATTGTGACTTAATGTATTAATATTGTGTCGTATATCTATATAAACATTTATTACTAACTAATTAATTTATCGATTATGAAAAAATTATTTGCTGAGTTTTTCGGAACATTTTGGCTAGTTTTTGGAGGTTGTGGTAGTGCAATATTTGCTGCTGGATTTCCGGAATTAGGAATTGGATTTGTAGGAGTAGCATTAGCTTTTGGTCTTACAGTATTAACTATGGCTTATGCTGTTGGGCATATTTCTGGAGGTCATTTTAATCCTGCTGTATCTATCGGACTTTGGGCTGGTGGAAAATTTGAAGCTAAAGACTTAATAGGCTATATCATAGCACAAGTTGTTGGAGCAATTGTTGCAGCTGCTGCACTTTATCTTATAGTTTCTGGTAAAGCAGGATTTGAATCTGTAGGTGGATTTGCTTCAAATGGTTATGACGCTTTATCACCAGATGGTTACAGCATGATGTCTGTATTAGTGGCTGAGGTTATCTTAACGGCATTTTTCTTAATAGTTATATTAGGTAGTACCAATGTTAGAGCACCTAAAGGGTTTGCTCCAATAGCTATTGGTTTAGCATTAACGTTAATTCATTTAATCAGTATTCCTATTTCAAACACATCTGTAAATCCTGCGAGATCTTTAAGTCAGGCTTTATTTGCTGATGGAGCCTATTTATCTCAAGTTTGGTTATTTTGGGTGGCTCCAATTGTTGGCGCTATTATTGGTGGTATTATCCACAAAACATTATTCGAAAAAGAATAAGTTTTAAAACTAAAGACAAAAAAAGAGGCACATTAATATGTGCCTCTTTTTAGTTTATAATAGAATTGCTTATTTATCTTTTAAAGATATTTCAGCAACTTCTGTGTCATTTTCATTGGTTTCGTCACCTTTTGTACCGATTTTAATACTAAGTGCTAAAGCATCTTCCATGTAAGGAATTTGTTTCAGCTTACGATTAGATTCATCTAAAATACCTAGGTTAACCATTCTGTCTTGTAATTCAGCCCAGATTTGGTAATGCTGCTCTTTTGGTAATTGAGGTAACGTAATCACATCAATCATTGATGTTTTTTCAACAGGATTGATGTATGCTACTGTTTTTAAATTCTTAGCACGCTCATTACCATTAATAACATACTTTCTAGCATCTGGATTATTAAGCTTCATCAATTCTCTAGATAATTCATCTAGTTTAGAATTGTTTTTGTCAATGTCGCTTCTTAAGTCAAATATTTCTTCAATAACAACATTGTTTTCATCATTTAAATTCAAATTCTTTTGATAAAGCATAAATGATGTAGCAGCAAATAATACAGCAGCAGCACTAGCAGCAATACTATACCAAGGTGTTTTTCTTTTTTGTACAAGTTGAATCACTTTAGTACCATTAGATTCATCTAATGATTCTAAAACACCTGTCAGAACTTGGTTAGGTACATCAACAGCACCTGCCTTTGCTATAATCTCTAAATTATCTTGAAGGTTCTCGTAAGCAGAAGCCGCTTCAGGATAGTTAGAAAGAAAATATTCTACCTCTTTAGATTCTTCAAAAGAAGTTTCACCTACCAAATATTTATTTAGTAAGTTAGAATTTA
>NZ_JADGDZ010000004.1:0-7681 GCF_016744625.1 Winogradskyella sp. | reverse complement strand
ATATTAAACTATTTTATGGATTATAAACTTTCTTCAGTTCTCGTAATCCAATTTTTAATCTAGATTTAATCGTACCGAGCGGAATTTCTAATTCGTCACTCGCTTCTTGTTGTGTCATCCCTTGAAAAAATAAGGCGTTTAACACTATTTGATACTTTTCTTCTAGTCTCCCAACATGTTCTTTTATATCCATAACATCTTGGTTAAAATTTGATGTTGGTAAGATATATACGTTGGAAGTATCAATTTGGACTTCTTTTTTGTAACGATTATTAAAACTTCTAAGTTTATCTATCGCCGTATTTCTTGCAATACGGAACAACCAAGTAAAAAGTTTGGCCTTACTTGAGTCGTATTTTGAAGCATTTTTCCAGACTTTAATGAAGGTTTCTTGAAGTGCGTCTTGCGCAATTTCTTCGTTGATTGTAATTTTTAAGATTACACCATAAAGACTATTAGAATAGTTTTCGTAAAGTAAATTTAATGCACGCTTATCTCCTTTTTGGAGTAAGTCGATTATTCTTTTTTCTATAGGTGTTATGCTCAAAATGTTAAAATCTTGTTTTTCTGATGTTTAGAACATCTAAAATGGATTTGTAAACGTAAATATAATTAAATAGACCTTATTAGGTCACTAGCATATAATGTTAGAATAATTTTTTCTACCAAAAGAGATTGATTAATAGCATTATCAAAAATTATTCTAAATTCAAAAGTCGTAATATATATTACGGCTTTTGTTTTTAGATAATATTTACTTCAGTCTCAATATCAACATTGAAAATACGCTTTACGGTTTTTTGTATCAGTTTTGCTAATTCAAAAACGTCTTTACCACTTGCATTGCCATAATTAACCAGAACTAAGGCCTGTTTATTGTGTACTCCATAATCTTTAAAACGTTTGCCTTTAAAACCTGCTTTTTCAATTAACCAACCAGCTGGTATTTTAACTTCTGTATCTGAAATTTTATAAGAAGATACCTCTGGAAAATTCTCTCGTAATTTATTGAATTGTTCAGTAGAAATAATAGGGTTTTTAAAGAAACTACCACTATTGCCAATTTCTTTTGGATCAGGTAATTTACTTTGTCTTATTGTGGTTACGGCGTTTGATATATCTTGAATTGTAGGATTATCAATATTAGAGGTTTCTAATTCACTTATAATAGCTCCATAACCTGTTTGCAATTTATGATTGGCTTTGGTTAATTCAAGATTTACACTTGTAATTATATATTGTCCTTTTATGTCTTGTTTAAAAATAGATTCTCTGTAACCGAATTTACAATCGGATTTGGTAAACGTTTCTGTGGTTTGGTTTTTAATATTTGTAGCTTCGCAACTCACAAAAACATCTTTAAGTTCTACACCATAAGCTCCAATATTCTGGATTGGTGCTGTACCAATATTCCCGGGAATTAGGGACATGTTTTCAATACCACCATAATTGTTGTTCAAACACCAAAGGACAAATTCATGCCAGTTTTCGCCTGCCATAGCTTTAATTACTACTGAGTCATCTGTTTCACTAATTACTTCAATACCTTTTAGATTTATGTATAGTACTAAAGCTTTAATATCTTGAGTTAACAACATATTGCTACCTCCACCTAAAATAAATAATGGATTAGAATGTTGTTTTTTTAAAACCGTGTGAAGCATTTCTATAGAAGTGATGTTGCAGAACGAATCTGCTTTAGCATCAATACCAAAGGTGTTAAACGATTTTAATGAAACATTCTTGGTCGTTGTCATCAGTCTTTATAAGCTTTTAGTGCTTCAGCCAATATTTTTACTGAAGTTTTTAAACTCTCTTCATTTAGAACATAAGCAATACGTATTTGGTTTAATCCAACACCTGGTGTTGAGTAAAAACCTGCAGCAGGTGCAACCATGATAGTACTATTATTATAATCGAATGATTCTAATAACCAACGTGCAAAATCATCAGAATTTTTCACTGGTAATTCTGCAATACAATAAAAAGCACCATTGGGTTTAGCGACTTTAACACCTTCGATTTTTTCCAACTCTTCAATTAGAGTGTTTCTACGTTTTACATATTCATCTATGACATCATCAAAATAACTTTGAGGTGTTTGCAATGCCGCTTCACTAGCAATTTGGGCTAGAGTAGGAGGACTTAATCTTGCTTGAGCAAACTTTAGAGCCGTTTTAATAACGTCTTTGTTTTTTGAAACCAAATATCCTATTCGTGCTCCACACATACTGTAGCGCTTAGAAACAGAATCAATTACAATTGCATGATCTTCTAATCCCGCTTCCTGTAGAATTGAATAATGTGAAATTCCATCGTAAACAAACTCTCTGTAAACTTCATCCGCGATTAAGAAGAGATCGTGTTTTTTTACAATCGAAGCCAGTTTTTTTATTTCTTCTTTAGAATATAAATAACCAGTTGGGTTTCCTGGATTGCAAATTAAAATAGCCTTAGTCTTTGGTGTGATTAATTTTTCAAACTCTTCTATTGGAGGTAGTGCAAAATTATCTTCAATTTTTGAAATTACAGGAACTACATTGACACCAGAAGCGGTTGAAAAGCCATTATAATTCGCATAAAATGGTTCAGGAATTATAATCTCATCATCTTCATCCATTATACTTCCAAAAGCAAATAGAAGGGCTTCACTACCACCTGTAGTAACAATAATATCGTTGTGTGTAACTTGTATATCATTACGTTTATAGTATTCAGCAATTTTAATTCTATAGTTCTCTGAACCTTCAGAGCGAGAATATGCTAAAATGTCTAGAGAATGAGATTTTACAGCATCTAAAGCAACTGTTGGAGTTTTAATATCTGGCTGACCAATATTAAGATAGAAAACGGTTTTTCCTTGTTTATGGGCTTCTTCTGCATAGGGCACCAATTTTCTAATTGGTGACTCTGGCATATTTATACCCTTTTTTGATATCGTTGGCATAAGTTAGTTTTAAAGTGCTAAGTTCTGAAATTTCTTAAAGTTTATTTAAAAATTAACGTTTAAAATATTACATAAGATAAAGATTTGTAACTTGATTTGAAATGTTTAAACCTTTGAAAGCTTTTACTAAATATACTTTCGTGCTGATTATAGCTGTAAATTGTTGGCTTTCAAATGCTCAGGAAGGATTTTTTTTAAAAGATGATGTAGGTGAAAAAATAAATTTTCAACTTATCAGTAATTTAATCATCATTCCCATAGAAATAAACAATGTCACATTATCCTTTATATTAGATACAGGAGTTAGTAATCCTATTTTATTTAATTTAACTGAACGCGATTCCTTAGATTTAAAAAACACCAAATCTTTTTACCTTCACGGTTTAGGTGGTGATGGGAAAATAGAAGCCTTAAAATCTAGCCATAATAAGTTTAGGATAGGAGATGCTGTAAGTATCAATCAAGATTTATTCGTTGTCTTTGATGAAACAATAAATTTTACTCCAAGACTTGGTATTTCTGTCAATGGTATTATTGGCTATGATGTATTTAAAAACTATGTGGTAGAAATCAATTATAATTCTAAGTATATTAGATTGTATAACCCAAATAGATATAAACCTAAAACCTCTAAAAAGTGGAAGGCCATACCCATTACTATACATAGTAAAAAGCCTTATTTAGATGCAAAAGTTATCATCAGTGAAAATGAAAAACTTGTAAAATTACTTATTGATACAGGTAGTAGTGATGCTTTATGGCTATTTGAAGATAAAAAAACTGGCTTAGCACCTTATAAGGATTTGTTTTTTACTGATTATCTAGGAAAAGGATTAAGTGGTTCAGTATATGGAAAACGTTCTAAGGTGAAAAACTTTGAAATTAGTGATTTTAATTTGAAGAATGTAAATGTAGCATTTCCAGATTCTACATCGATTAATGTTGCTAAAGTTTATAAGGAAAGAAAAGGCAGTTTAGGTGGGAGTATTTTAAAACGTTTCAATCTTTTTTTTGATTATACAAACGAAAAGTTATACCTAAAAAAGAATAGTTTTTTTAGAGAGTCATTTACATATAATAATAGTGGAATTGTTATTGAGCATAATGGAGTAAGGTTTGTAAAAGAACAAATTAGGGTTCCTAATAAAGGGAATTACAACAGGAATAATAATAATTCTCAAGCTGTTCAAATAGATTTTTCTATTAATTATATAATGTCATTGCAACCAGCGTATAAAATTGTAGAAATTAGACCATCTTCTAATGCCTATGCTGTTGGATTAAAAAAAGGGGATGTGTTAATTAACATAAATGGTAAACCTGTACATGATTATGAACTAGCAGGAATAAATAAAATACTTCACGGCAAAACAGGGAAATCTATTCGCCTAAAAATAGAACGCAAAGGAGTAGAATTATTTTTTAAATTTAAGTTAGATGATGCCTTTAAAATTAATGAGCCCTCAAATTGAGAGCTCATTAATTAATTTTATTGAGATTGAAGTCTATTGTTCAATCATACTTTTCTCTTTCTTTTCTAAAACACTTGTTTTATTTGGGTCAATAATTAAACCTTTAATTTTTAATGCAACTGTTGGAGTTTCTGCATTAGAAAAAACAGTGATGGTCTTTCTAATTGGGTTAACTCGTTTAGTGTCATATTTTACTGCAATCTCACCAGACTCTCCTGGCATTATTGGGTTTTTAGGCCATTTTGGCACTGTACAACCACAGGTGGACTTTGCGTTAGTAATAATTAGAGGTGCGTCACCAGTATTTGTAAATTCAAAAATTCTAACACCATCAGCACCTTTTTCAATGGTACCGTAATCAATTATGTTAGTCTTAAATTCAATCTTAGCTACTTTTTCTTGAGCATAAGAACCAAGACTAATAAGTCCTATAAATAAAATTGCTATTAAATTTTTCATCATTTTATATTTAAATTGATACTATCAAAACTACTCACTTTTTTATTCTTCTCAAAATTAATTAGATATAATGCACTGTATTTAACAGAAATTAGAGTTTCACACCCATATTAGTTACCTAATAATTTTTCAAAAAAAGAAATATAAGTACTTTTGTAAGTTATTTAGCAAAAACAATACCAAAATATGGAAATCCCATCAAAATATAATGCATTATCAGTAGAAAACAAGTGGTACGACTACTGGATGAAGCATAATTATTTTCATTCTACACCAGACGAAAGAGAACCTTATACTATTGTTATTCCTCCACCAAATGTGACAGGAATATTACACATGGGACACATGCTTAACAATACGATACAAGATGTGTTGATTCGTCGTGCACGTTTGTTGGGTAAAAATGCATGTTGGGTTCCAGGTACAGATCACGCATCTATTGCTACGGAAGCAAAAGTTGTAGCCAAATTAAAGGAGCAAGGCATTGATAAAAATGATTTAACACGTGAAGAGTTTTTAGAGCATGCATGGGAATGGACAGAAGAATATGGTGGAGTTATCCTTGAGCAATTAAAGAAATTAGGTTGCTCTTGCGATTGGGATCGTACTAAGTTTACGATGGATGATGATATGAGCGAAGCTGTAATTAAAACCTTTGTAGATTTATACAACAAAGGCTTAATTTATAGAGGTTATCGCATGGTTAATTGGGATCCTGAAGCCAAAACGACTTTATCTGATGAAGAAGTAATCCATGTTGAAAAACAAGGTTTACTTTATTATTTAGAATACCAAGTTGAAGGTAGTGATGAAAAATTAACTATTGCAACTACACGTCCTGAAACTATTTTTGGTGATACTGCGATTTGCATTAACCCAACAGATGAGCGCTTTACACATTTAAAGGGAAAGAAAGCAATTGTTCCTATCTGTGGACGTGTGATTCCTATTATAGAAGATGAGTATGTAGACATTGAATTCGGAACAGGGTGTTTAAAAGTAACACCAGCTCATGATGAAAATGATAAAGTATTAGGAGATAAGCATCAACTCGAGGTTGTTGATATTTTTAATGATAATGCTAGTTTGAATAGTTTCGGAATGCATTACGAAGGTCTAGATCGTTTTGTGGCGAGGAAAGCTATAGTAAAAGAGTTGGATGCGGCTGGTATTTTAGTGAAAACCGAAAACCACATTAACAAAGTAGGAACTTCTGAACGTACCAAAGCAGTTATTGAACCGCGTTTAAGTGACCAATGGTTCTTAAAGATGGAAGATTTAGCTAAACCAGCAATTGATGCCGTTTTAAAAACTGGAGATGTAAAACTATTTCCAAAGAAATTTGAAAACACTTATCGCCATTGGATGGAGAATATTCGCGATTGGAATATCTCTCGTCAGTTACTTTGGGGACAACAAATCCCTGCCTATTTCTATGGAGATGGAAAAGAAGATTTTGTAGTTGCTGAAACGATTGAAGAAGCTGTTAAACTCGCAAGAGTGGCAGCTAACGACCAAGATCTAACAGCAAATGGCTTAAATCAAGATTCTGATGCCTTAGATACATGGTTCTCATCTTGGTTATGGCCAATGAGCGTATTTGATGGTATTCGTAATCCTGAAAATGAAGAAATCAAATATTATTACCCTACGAATGATTTGGTAACAGGACCAGATATTTTATTCTTTTGGGTTGCTAGAATGATTATTGCAGGTTATGAATATAAAGACGAAAAGCCTTTTGAAAATGTATATCTTACAGGATTAGTAAGAGATAAGCAACGTCGTAAAATGTCTAAGTCTCTTGGTAATTCTCCAGACGCTTTGAAATTAATAGAAAATTATGGAGCAGATGGAGTTAGAGTAGGCTTATTGTTAAGTTCTGCTGCTGGTAATGACTTAATGTTCGATGAGGATTTATGCCAACAAGGAAAGCAGTTTGCAAACAAGATTTGGAATGCCTTTAGATTGGTGCAAGGTTGGGAAGTTGATGACACTATTAACCAACCAAACTCAAGCAAAATTGCAATTGAATGGTTTGAGTCTAAGTTTCAAAAAACGATTTTAGAAATTGAAGATCATTTCAGTAAATACAGATTAAGTGATGCGCTTATGGCAACCTACAAATTGATTTGGGACGATTTTGCATCATGGTTATTAGAAATTGTAAAGCCTGCATATCAGCAACCAATTGATGCGAAGACACTAGAAAGCATAAATGCAGTATTCGAAGATATTCTAAAGATCTTACACCCATTTATGCCATTCTTAACAGAAGAGATCTGGCATTATATTAAAGAGCGTTCTCCGGAAGAGGCATTAATTATTTCTAAATGGCCAGAAGCCAAAGCGATTAATGAAACTTTAATTTCTGAATTCGATTTTGCTTCAGAAGTTATTTCTGGAATTAGAAATATTAGAAAACAAAAGAATATTGCTTTTAAAGATGCAATTGGATTTTCAGTTGTAAATAATGAAAATGTTATATCAACTTTTGATGAAGTGGTTTCAAAACTTGGTAATCTTGAGAGTTTCAATTACGTAACGGAACCTGTTGAAGGTGCTTTAACGTATCGTGTAAAATCCAATGAGTACTTTATTCCTATGGAAGGTAGTATAGACATCGAAGCAGAAATTAATAAACTTACTGAAGAGTTGAATTACACAGAAGGGTTCTTAAAATCTGTTCAAAAGAAATTATCTAACGAGCGTTTTGTTGCAGGCGCACCAGAACAAGTTGTTGCTTCAGAAAAGAAGAAAGAAGTAGACGCTTTAGCAAAAATTGAAACAATAAAAGTAAGTT
>NZ_JADGDZ010000053.1 GCF_016744625.1 Winogradskyella sp. | reverse complement strand
TCGTTAGCCATGTTTACATTTTAAAAAGTTAATATAATTTAAAAATAGAATAAATTTATTTATCTCACTATTGAAATTATGCTTCAATTACTATGTCTAACGTCAGTTCGAGTGGTTTTTTTAAAAAAAATCGTATCGAGAACCTAGTGAAAATATAAACCTCTATTCTAGATACTAATTCTATTCATTTCAATTATAGAATTCACTCGAATTGACGTTGAGGTATACTTTTTAGTTCTTCTCATTTCAAAAAACTTATAGTATTTTTACAACACTCATTTAAGGACACTATGAACGTACATTTTATTGCTATTGGTGGTGCAGCAATGCACAATTTGGCTATAGCACTTCACAATAAAGGTTATAAAGTTACAGGAAGCGACGACACTATTTTTGACCCTTCAAAATCGCGATTAGAAGCTAAAGGTTTACTGCCCGAAGCCTTTGGTTGGTATCCAGAAAAAATCACTTCAGATTTAGATGCTATCGTTTTAGGAATGCATGCTAAAGCTGATAATCCTGAATTGTTAAAAGCCCAAGAACTCGATTTAAGAATATACAGTTATCCAGAATTTCTATACGAACAAGCCAAAAACAAAACACGTGTAGTTATTGGAGGAAGTCATGGAAAAACTACAATTACTTCTATGATTTTACATGTGATGCATTATCACGATAGAGATGTAGATTATATGGTTGGTGCACAACTCGAAGGTTTTGATGTGATGGTTAAGCTTACAGAAGACAATGATTTTATGGTCTTAGAAGGTGATGAGTATTTGAGTTCTCCAATAGACATGCGACCAAAATTTCATTTGTACAAACCTAATATAGCATTGTTGAGTGGTATTGCTTGGGATCATATTAATGTGTTTCCAACGTACGAAAACTATGTAGAACAGTTCAGCATTTTTGTAGATTCTATAGTAACAGGTGGAAGTATTAATTATAATGAAGAAGATGCTGAGGTAAAGCGAGTCGTGGAAGCCTCTGAAAACCAGATTCGGAAAATAGCTTACCAAACTCCAGAATATACAGTTGAAAACGGAGAAACACTTTTAGAAACTCCAGAAGGACCAATGCCAATCGAAGTGTTTGGTGCTCATAATTTAAATAATTTAGCTGGTGCCAAATGGATTTGCCAGCACATGGGAATCGATGAAGATGATTTCTACGAAGCTATTTCTACTTTTAAAGGAGCAAGTAAACGTTTAGAGAAAATTGCTGAATCTAAAACAAGTATCGCTTATAAAGATTTCGCCCACTCACCAAGTAAGGTAGAAGCAACCACAAAAGCTTTAAAAGAACAATTTAATGACAGAACTTTAGTGGCTTGTTTAGAATTACACACCTATAGTAGTCTTAATGCTGAATTTTTAAAAGAATACAAAGGAGCTTTAGATGCTGCAGATGTCGCAGTAGTTTTTTATTCACCTCACGCTGTAGAAATTAAGAAACTAGAAGAAGTCACGGAAACGCAAATTGCAAATGCTTTTGAGCGAGATGACTTAATTATTTATACCAACCCAGAAGATTTTAAGAATTTCTTATTCTCTCAGAATTTTGATAATAAGTCTCTACTATTAATGAGTTCTGGTAATTATGGTGGTTTGGATTTTGATGAGGTAAAAGCACTTTTTTAAAGGCTTAGCTCTCGTTGTATTATATAAAAAAGCGCAAGCTATATGACTTACACTTCTTAAGTTATTTTTTTTACGTTGTAGTTCTTACTAACAAATTAGACCAAGAGAATCTACTCTTTATCTCTTGCGTTTTTATCAGTACGACCATTGTCATACAATCCTTGTAGAGCTGTTATTATATTTCCTTCGGATAAAAAACGGATTCTAAAACTATCAAGACCCAATAGTATAAACTCATTATTACTATATGGAGCTAATTCATATTTTGTTCCACTACCACGTTGATAGAATAATTTACCATTCTCGAAGCTTACCATACGTGGACCATAATTTCCTGCGTAAGATTTTAAAGTTTTAGCATCTAAAGTCACCGGATTAGTTTTAATACTTAGTTCAGCAATTGGCCATTCGTAGAATGCTTTTAAGCTTTCGTCTTTATTAGTTTTCATAAGTGATTCTAGAGCTTTTATATAAGCCACATCTAGTGCTTCGGCAGCAGGAACTTCAATATGCGGACTAACACCAGTGCCTTCCCAATTTGTATTGGTGATTGGGTTGATGGCTCTACCTGTGGGAACCCAAACCATGAATCGATCCGTGGCAACAACGGAGCCGCCAGGATGTGCTCCACCACCTGTTGTTGCACCAACCAAAGTCGCACGTTCTAAATGTTTTAAATTATAACTAAACTCTTCAGCTGCCGAAAACGTCCCACCACTGGTTAGTACATAAACGGGAGTATCAGGACTTCGAGTACCACTCACATGTGGTAAGGTCCAGGTTTGAGAGTTTTGATCAGATGGACGCCAATAAAAGTTGTTCAAATGAACTGGGTTACTTCCAAATAGGTAACTGGTTATGAGTTGAATCATAGCCGGACTTCCACCTCCATTATTTCGAAGATCAATAATAATTGCATCGGTATTACTCAAAAAATTCATTGCAGATACAGCCGTTTCGCCAGCGTACTCTACATTAGAAAAACTTCGAAGATCCAGATAACCAATATTGCCAGCCATAATTTTAACCTCTTTAAAGCCAAAATTATTTCGCTTTAAGCTATTGATATAGCGATTTAAATAAGTGGCACTATCTGCAGCAGTAACCGTCCGTTGTTGATCTGCAATTTGGCCAGGATCAAAATTGACTCTTATATGTTTATCCTTACTGATTGCCCGAAGATCTGCCGTCAGTCTTGTAGCAAATTCTTGAGGATCAATTATAGATTTATAATCTCCATTCCTAAGTTTCGATTCTATACTTGAGGTCATTTTCGCCGCAATGTCTGGGAAAACGTAGTTTGCGTTTAGTTTACTACCTATAGAATCAACAACAGTTTGCTGTTCTTTAGGTGTTAATAGTTTTACTTGTTGCTGAGCGTTCAGTTGAGTAGTGAACAGCATTAAAAATGTGACTGTGACTAAAATAAATTTGCTTATAACTTTCATAATATCATGATTTTGTACAATTGGTTCTGATTTTACCCAAAATGATTTCCAATTGATTGAGTTCGTTTTTTGTGATTCCTTTTAATGATGAATTTCTATTCTTATGAATGATTGGAGGAAGTGTTTTTAATACATCCTTTCCTTTGTCTGTGATTTCAATTTTGTAACGCCTTCTGTCTTTAGGATTCATTGAGCGTTTCAGATGTTTTTTCTGAACCATAATATTGATCATTCGTGTCATTGATGCGTTGTCTTTAAACACTAATTCAGCAATTTCTTTCTGACTTAAATCTGGATGCTCATTTAGAAAGAGAAGTACTAGACCTTGGTCGATCGTAATGTCTTGTATTTGTTCTGAAATGTTTTTCTGAGCAAATTTCCGATAGTCCTTAATGGTACTTTCGATGACGTGAAATATTGTTTCTGACGGAAGAGACAGGTTCATATATAATTTATTTGATGTAAATATAATTGATATATCAAATACTTGAGTGTTATTTAACTTTTTTAATTTTTAACCAATTTAATCTTTTAACTCGTATTTCTTTTTGTAGATGTATTGTTAGCGGATTGTAATTAAGGTATCTACAATTTATAATAAAAAGTCCATATTATTAATGAGTTCTGGTAATTAAGGTGGTTTGGATTTTGATGAGGTTGGATGGCTTTTTTAGAAAGTCAAGTTTGAGACGTATTTTTCTCTGTAAGAGAGCAAGTTATAATAGACTTTGGTTTGTGCTTAGTTGAGTAGTTGCGTAACTAACTTCGTAGATTGTTTTAACCAGTTTTTATTCCTTATTGGTTATTTGTTTTCCAATTTGGATGTAGTTTTCTTTAATAGTTTGAGGCATATTTCTTGCTCCAATTGATTCAGGTAAATCAAAACCACTTGGCCAAAAATAACCTAGGATAGCAATTGTTTTAGGTTCTGACTTTGCCAATTCATAATAGTTATTAATAACCTCATCCATTTCGTTTAATGCTATTCCGCCAATATCTTCATGAAAAGAGCTCATAAAATGAGTATCCATTACTATTACTAGTTTCTGGTTGTCATTTGAAAACTTTGACTTTAAGGTGTTTAACTCATTTAAATAAATGGTATTTGTTTTCGGGTCTTTAATAAAATAATGGTCAAAACCTATCCAATCCACAGAATTTGGAATTTGAAGTTCATCAACAGCAGGATAAGCTTCGATTATCATTATTGGAATATTTGGTAAAGCCTGTTTAATATAGTCAGTTGCAGACTTTAGTTCGGAAAACGTTATTCCATTCCAAGTAGGTTCTTCTCCAAGGTAGAAAGTCTGTATTAAATTTTGGTTGATATGTAAACTATTGATACTCATAAATTCGTTCCATCTTGTTTGATAATCAGCTCGCAAGTCATATTCTAATCCGGAAGCACTTGAGTTACCTACTAATTCAAAAAATATTTCCGAAATGTGTAATACACTTTTTACTTGTAAATTATTCATTTCGGTCATTCTCGATATAATATCATCAGAGGGATTTACAACTAGAATATCGGCGATATTTGAGAATTCATATACTTCATCAATATAATTTGTTTTAGTTTGGTTATCAGTTGGATCATCCCAATAAGTATCAATTAATGTAAATCCAAAGTATTTTATATGGGTAGAATTAATAGTTTGTTCTGATTGATTTTCCTTATCACAGGAAATCAATAATAGAATTGAAAATATTAAGGTTAATTTATTCATCTGCGTTTTTCTCAAGTTGGTTAAATCTTTAGTAATAGAAATCCGTTTTTATATCAGACATTAACGAAGTTCGTTGAATTTTTTTAGAAAATCAAGTTGTATGAAGTGTTTTTCTCTTTATGAGATTAGGTTTTGAGATGTCGTTAACCTCTATAAGATTTAACCCTAACTACTGAACGCTTTAAATAACTTCTGTTAAAAACTAAATTGTTTGTGTTTTATATAAAAAAGCGCAAGCTATATAGCTTGCGCTTCGAGATTTAATTTTTATTTGGGTATTAACTTTGTATTTTACTAAAACTCTAAATCTACTACTAAGTCAAACTCATTATAAATTGCTTTGTCTTTTAAGCCATCAAAGAAACTTGTAGAACCATATCTTACATCAAATTTTGTTCTATCAATTTTTAGCGATGCATTTGCTTTATTTCCATAAACTGAAAGATCAAACGAAATAGTTTCTGTTTTTCCTTTTATTGTAATATCACCAGTTACATTATATGAATTCGTTCCAGTAGATTTTACTTTTGTAAAATCTAAGGAAGCTGTTGGAAATTTCTCAACGCCAAAGAAATCATCAGATTTTAAATGACCTTCAAATTTTCCTTTGTACTCACCTTCTAAATCGGTAACAGTAATAGTAGACATATCTATTTCAAAACTTCCTCCAGTTAATAGGTTTTTGTCAAAATTTAAGTGACCAGATGTAATTGAGATGATGCCTTCGTGTGAGCCAGTTACTTTATATCCTTTCCATACAACTTTACTGTTTTCTAATTTAATTTCTTTTTTATCTCCTTCAACCGTTGTAAAAGAGAATGTCATAAATGCTACGATTACTAGTGTAGTTATATTTTTAATTGAATTTTTCATTTTTATTGTTTTTAAATCGTTAATAGTTTAAATTATTCTCCGTAGTAAAATTTCTCTTTTATTATTTTTCCGTCTTTCCAGTCTTGCACAGCAACTTGCGTGTAATTTTTAATTCCCCAATCTTTATGCGTATAATCAAAATGCCACTCTACCATAGTTGTATTTTCTCCAACAGTTACTTTTAAAGGTTGAGCGCCTCTAAATTCTGTAATAGCTCCAAAGAAATCTTCTTCGCGTTGTCTATTTGCTACTTTTCCTTCAACAATAGGATTGTCATTTTCTTGCATTACAACATCATCATGATAAAATTGATCAAAAGCTTCTAAAGCTTTTCCTTCAAGTATCATATCGTTAATTGTGCTAATTTTTTCTAATAATGTATTCATTTTTTTTGTTTTAAATATTATGGTACAAATGTCTAAAACAATGAAAGGGTAGAAAATGATGTAGATTATGAAATGATGTTAATCTAGATTAATATCTATTGATTTTGTATGATTTGGCTTTTAATTTTACTTAAAAACTCTTTGGTAACACCTAAATATGAGGCAATCATATATTGAGGGACACGTTGATCAATTTGTGGATTTGATTTTTTAAAAATTTGGTAACGCTCTTTAGCACTAAGGCTAAAATTTCTAATAATGCGTTTTTGGGAAGCCGCAAAAGCACGTTCTACAATCTTTCTAAAAAGACGCTCGAGTTTTGGTATTTCTTTATATAAGGTTTCAAGATTATCGTAGGTAAATTGAATAAGCTTTGTGTTCTCTATACATTGCACATTAAAGTCGGCAGAAGTTTGTGTTATAAAGCTCCCTAAATCAGAAGTCCACCAATCTTCAATTGAGAACATCACAATGTGTTCTTGGCCTTCTAGATCCATGTAAAATGTTTTTGTACATCCAGAAATAATGAAATTTACAGTTCTGCAAATATCACCTTGTTGTACTATGTATTGATCTTTTAAATAATTTCTATGAACTATTTTAGAAAGTAAAATGGTTTCCTCTTCAACAGTTAAGTCGATATATTTTTTTATATAATCTAGAAGAGGTTTATAGTCCATTTATGTTTTAGCTTTTGCTTTTTAATATTGGTGTATACTCATTTTAATAAAAAATTAGGAGTAAACGAAGTTCGATGAATTTCTTTAAAATGTCAAACCGTATTCTCAATTTTCTCAATCATTTCTCTAAATAAACCTAATAGGAAAGTCAATTTAGAGGCATCACCTGCAGCTCTAAATCTTTGGTTTTGAATTTTTACACCATACCAATCTTGTTTTCCGTTTTCGTTGAGAACCCATTTGATTTCGAGATTAGCAATGGACGTTTTAGAGATATCAATTTCAACGTCCCAACCTGCTGGACTGTCTATATTGGTAATTTGTATGGCATCACCTTTTTCCCATTCTCCGTCACAATTAGTTTTAAACCAATCTTGTATCCATTCTAAAATTTCCATTTGTGTTGTTTAATATAATTGTGAATCTATATGTGTAACGAGCCTAAATACTTTCGACAAAATCTATAAAGATCTTTTTGTGTAGTTCTAAATCCATATCTGGAGACAATGCAACGCGAGCAATATAATCTTTATCGCCTTCTTTTGTTGTGCCTTGTGTTGAGGTTGCAGGTATCGTCCAATAACAACCTTGTAACTGTCCGTAACTTACACAGTACTTACTTTCGTTTGGAATTTTTGTAATCATCAACTTAATTAGTTTATGATTCAGCGTTCTTTTATAAGCTTCTTTTTCTTCAGCAGTATTGCCTTTAGTAGGAAGGTCTATTGAAAATACAGATGGTGTAAATCCTTGTGTTGCGAGTTCTTCTGACACAAAATTGATTTTCGCTTCTGGTAATGTCTCGTGAATAAAATTCACAAATTCACGTGTATTAGTATAAGCATCACTAATTCTTTGATTCATAGAAGGCATTTGTTTTGCTAATATCTCATATTGAAGTGCTGTGGCTTCATTATCGCAAAGTCCAAGATGCAATTCTATTTTGTCCATTAAAGTTTCTGCTTTGTTGTTGCCAACGCAGTAACCAGCAGTACATTTTCCACCACTTGGGAATTTTGATCCGCTAGTATAAGAAATGGTTCTAACGGTTGAGAGTATTTCTCCTTCACCTAAAAAGTGAATATTAGGACAAAACGTTTGATCTAAAATAAAAACAGGATCAATAGCAGTTTCTCCTAATGCCGTTTTGCGTTCTGCACTTAAAACCGCTTTTAATTGTTCTAAATCCGGAACTTCAACTCTTGGGTTGGTCGGAATTTCAGCAATGATATATGGAATTGCATCGTCGTTAGCAATTTTAGCTAAAACGGTCTCTAGACTAGTTACCATATCATTATCGCCATCGACTTCTAAATCTACGACATCTACGTTGTCAAGGCATTCAGCAACACGTCTGGCTTGGTCATTGGTACCACCATAACAGTTTGTTGGTACAATAAATTTAATCGCTTTTCCGCTATGATTTTCTTGCGCATCATCAATAAGTCCCATCATAATCGCATACTGAACAGATAGTCCACTAGAACCAACTTGTGGCTTTGTCGTTGTACCTGTAATATGTTTAATAGATTCTAAAACACTTGCTTTGTTGGCTTCAATATTTGCATTCTGAGTTGCTAATTTAGATTGCTCAGTCAATGATTTTAAAGCCACCAAACAATTTGCAGGAGTCATAGCAATAGTTTCTCTACGACGTACATGCTGAATATCTGAAACGTAATTAGCGTTCTGTTCTCCATTGACTATTAAAACACTTCCAAGTTGCGCGAATAGATTAATATAAAAGTCAATATTTGAGTTGAGGTCGCTACTAGAAATCTCATTTTGTCGTGAAATGAAAATAGTACTTCCTTTAAATTTTGAAACAGCTTCTAAACTCTCAACCTTTTTTAACTGAAAGCTATAACCATACACACGCTTTATGAGTTCAGCATCAAAAGATTCTGGTAATTGATCTGTGTAAATGATTTGTGTCTTTCTATGATCTAATAAATTTTGCCTCAGAATTGCCAAAACAGGAACCGTTTGAGATGAAAAACTAATCACATTTTCTGATTTTAGATCATGCAAGTTTGCAATTCCCCATTCTAGGACACAAGATAAAGGATGACCTAAACGAATATAGTCGTAAGCCGTAGGTAATTCATTGAGCGCAGATAATTCAGAATTATTGCTTTTAAATAAGGTTTCAAACTGGTCTGTAAATTCTGTTTTAGCTAATGTTTCATTGTAAATATCTAGTCTATGTGTTGTTAGATTCAGCCAGTCGCTGGGCATGTTTTCTAATACAGCTTTTATATAGTTGCGCATTTTTGTGTCTTGCATAAATTCCATCTTTAGATAGGATGTAAAGATACATTAGTTCGGTTTTTATTGAAAATCTTACGAGACGAATTGTTAGCGATATACTATTTTAAATTTCGAAACGTTATTAAAAGAACCAACCAATCTTTATAAAGTATAAAATACAGTTACGTTTCAAAGTATTAATCAATCTCAATAATCATGAAACGAATCATTTATGTATGCTTTATTGCAATCGTGTTATCTTCTTGTACAACTTCAGATAATAATCAAGATCCAGAAGATCTAGAATCAAATTTTTACGCACTTACTGTAGGTAACGAATGGGTTTATAAAAACTACAAATACAATCCTAATACTCAAGCTTATGATGACACAGGTGTAATAGATGCTGTGAATATTATTGGAACAGAAGTCATAGATGGTAACACCTATTTTAAGTTTAGACGTTTAACTACTGGTAATGAAGCCGGAATTACCTTTTGCAATCCTAACGGAGAGCATTTTGAGTTGTTAAGAGACTCTTTAGGTTATCTTATATGGGAAAACGGTACAGTTAAATTTGCTAATAATGATTTTACACCTAGAGTGTTAGATGCTGTAGATTGGGGAACAATCTATGAAGAACTCATTGCTATTGATTACGAAATTACAGTAGAGTCAGGTACTTTTATAAGCGCTTATGCTCAACGTTATGCCATTTTATCTAATGATGAACAATCACCAGGTTTAGATCATTTTTATTATGCGGATGGTTATGGATTAATTTATGATACAACTTCTTTTGTTAGTCAAGAGATACCAGCAGTGGTCAGACGTTTGGATTCTTATAATATAGAATGATTTATTTAAAACACCTTATCTAAAAACACCTTAATACTTTCTTGATTAGCACTAACTAACTTCTCGCGAGCCAATTTAGTGTCCTTTGGTTTTTTATCTTGAGAGAGCTTAAATTTACCTTCCCAATTGGTGATGGTAATTTCAAACATTTTAATATAATCTAGATTTCTATCTAAACGTGGATTGTCTGGTTCTAAAACATATTTATGATCTGGTGCTTCTAAGAATTCAGTCATAGTAATTAAAGACTGTTTTAAAGCAGCTTTACTTTCAATAGCTTTTACGCTTCCTTTTAAATGTACTTTTATATAATTCCAAGTTGGTAATTGTGTGGTAGAGTAGACGCTTGGTGAAATATAACATTCTGGTCCTGCAAAAATCAGTGTAACGTCATTATCATTTTTTAATAATTGAGCATGTGGATTGTATATGTCTATGTGACCAATCAGTTTTCCATCTTCGTAAATTAAAGGCAAATGTGTTACTAATGGTTGATTATTTTTTACAGAAATCACAGTTGCTAATGGATAGGTTTTAACGACTTCAATCATGTGATTAATGTCGTCGTCTAAGTGGTATTTTGGTGGGTAATTCATTATACTCCAAACTGTCTAAAATGATGATCTAAATGCTTGTATTGCATTTTCCCCCATTGTTCTTTAGTCATTGCACCAAACGCTGGATGTGGTTGCCAATCGTTACGTTCGCGTTGTGTGTTTAACTCATCAATAAGGTTTGTAATGGCTTGTTTTTCGGTATCAAAATCTTTTTTGTCTTTTATGGCAAAGCCTTTAGCTGTTGGTAAATTCTTCTTCCAAAGTTTATCGCTATACATTGATTTTTTAAATAAGAGGTTTATCAGCCAATTGGGTTTTACATCATAATCTTCTTTTTCTAAGATTATATTTAGTGGCATTTGGCAATGGTTTAGCATTTGACCAACATTCATTTTTCCCCAAGTTGCTGAGGTGTTTTTGTTTAATTGGTTGAGACGAGATGAAATTTCATCATAAACGCCATTTTCAAAAAATGATTTCATTTAAATTAATTGATTTATTTAGACGCTTAAATTTACAATTTTTTATCTTTAGTGCATGTCAGAAAAACCGACTTCATTTTCAATTAAAAATTGGTCACAAGATGATCAGCCTAGAGAAAAACTTCGAGACAAAGGAAAAGCAATTTTAAGTGATGCAGAATTAGTTGCGATTCTCATAGGTTCTGGCAACAGAGAAGAAAGTGCTGTAGATTTATGTAAGCGTATTTTAGCTAGTGTAGATAATAATCTAAATGCTTTAGGAAAGTTATCGATTAAACAATTAATGGAATTTAAAGGAATTGGTGAAGCAAAAGCGATAACGATTACTGCAGCTTTAGAATTAGGACGTCGTCGTCGTTTAGAAGAGGGTTTAGAGCTGAAAAAGATTAGCTCTAGTCGTTCTGTTTACAATATTATGCAACCCATTTTGGGGGAATTGCCACATGAGGAATTCTGGATTTTGTATCTCAATAATTCAAATAAAGTCATTCAAAAGAATCAACTAAGCAAAGGCGGAATTACTGGTACTTTAGTAGATGTGCGTTTGGTACTTAAAAATGCTTTGGAAGTAGGTGCAACCGCTTTAATTCTATGCCATAATCATCCTTCTGGGACTTTAAAGCCAAGTCAAGCAGATAAAGACATTACGCAAAAATTAAAAATAGCAGCACAAAGTTTAGATATTAAAGTTCTAGACCACCTCATTGTAACAGAGAAAGCGTATTTTAGTTTCGCAGACGAAGAAATTATATAATGCTATTAGTTTACACGCACAAAATCACACCACGTTTAAAATATACGTTTAAGCATATTTGCAAGCGTATTCTCGGTTTAGAGGTTAGTTTTACCTCTAAGGTTGAGGATTTTATTGCACATAATAGCCTCAAAATGTCTTATGCAAAACAACCTTTAAGTAACGAGTTGTTTATAAGAAGCCATGAATTACTCTTTGAGAAAAGTTTATCTGATTTAGATATTAATGTGCAACCTTGGGAGAATACAAAAGGTTTTTTTGCAACTGGTGAGCGGAGCGATTTACCGTTCGATATTTTTGCAGCTTCATTTTATTTATTGAGTCGTTATGAAGAATATATGCCACATGTAAAAGATGATTATGGCAGGTTTATGGCAAAAGAAAGTTTAGCTTATAATCATCGGTTTTTAAATCAACCTGTAATAGATGTTTGGGCATATAAACTGAGAAAAGTTTTGCAAAAACGGTTTCCTGATTATGTGTTTCCTGAGAGAACATATAAAATACAACCTGTTATAGATGTACCAACGGCCTATTATTTTAAACAAAGAGGTTTGTTACGTACCATTGGTGGAACATTAAATGATTTGAGCCGTTTAAAACTAAGACAACTGTATCAGCGTTATTCTGTTTTAATGGGTTTTATGCGCGATCCTTACGATACATTTAAATGGATTATTACGAAGCAAAAACAAAGCAAATTTAAATTTATGGTACTATTTTTAATTGGAGATTATTCTACCTACGATAAGAACATAAATAGTAATAAAAAACAATTTGTTTCATTGATTAAATCGGTTGCCGATTATTGTAATGTTGGGATAAAAGCATCCTATTTTTCATTAGATGATATTTCCATTCTAAAAAAGGAAAAACTTAAAATGGAGTCTATTATAAATACAGATTTAAAAGCGGTACGTCATTCGTTCTCTAAGTTAAATTTACCAACGTCTTATAGAAATTTGGTTGAGCTCGAAATTAACCAAGATTTTACAATGGGTTATATAGATACTCTTGGTTTTAGAGCTGGGACATGTACACCATTTCAGTTTTATGATTTAGATTATGAAGTGCAAACACCATTACAAATTAACCCATATCAATGTTTAGATTTTGGATTGTTAAAGTATCAATCAGAATTAGATAAAACAGAGCATTTACAAAAACTAATTGATGAAGTAAAAGCAGTTAATGGTACATTTACAGCAATATTCCATAATTATACATTTAGTGATGTAAACCGTTGGAAAGGATACAGGTCGCTATTTAATATTATATTAGAATCTGCAGAATAATGAACAATATAAAGCACGTATTTTTCGATTTAGATCATACCCTTTGGGATTTTGATAAAAACTCAGGATTTACATTCTATAAGATTTTTAAACTGAATAATATCGATACAAGGCTTAAAGATTTCTTAGAAGTGTATGAACCAATAAATTTAAAATATTGGAAAATGTATAGAGAAGAAAGAGTAACTAAATCAGCTTTGCGTTATGGAAGATTAAAGGAGGCTTTTGATGCCATAAATATTGATGTAGAAGATGATATGATTAATCATTTATCTGAAGCTTATATTGAGCATTTGACAACATTCAATCACTTGTTCGATGGTACTTTTGAAATTTTGGATTACCTCCAAGATAAGTATGAATTACATATTATTACTAATGGATTTGAAGAAGCGCAAGAACGAAAAATGACGACTTCAAAAATTAGAAGTTATTTTAAAACTATTACTAATTCTGAAATGGTCGGAGTGAAAAAACCTAATCCAAGAATTTTTAATTTTGCTTTAGATATAGCCAATGCAAATGCAGAGGAAAGTATAATGATAGGAGATAGTTTAGAAGCAGATGTAGAAGGAGCAGACAATATTGGAATGGATACGATTCATTTTGATTATAAAGATGTTCACAATTCACATAACTTCAAAAGAATAACTAACTTGAAAGCGATTGAAAATCACCTTTAAATTAAAAAATATGCTTAAGAAAATAATATTTGCGATTTCATTTATTCTAATTAGTTTATTTGCAACTGCACAGAAAAACATTAATCATTACAAATACATTATTATACCTAGCAGTTTTGATTTTACTAAGGGTAAAGATCAATATCAATTAAATTCTCTAACCAAATTTTTGTTCAACAAGTATGGTTATGAAGCTTATTTTGTGGATGACAATCTTCCTGATGATTTAAAAAATCAAAGATGTTTGGCTTTAACATCTGAAGTTTCAAACGAAAAAAGTGGCATATTTAAAACCAAGCTAGAAATTATACTTAAAGATTGCTATGGTGCTGTGGTTATGACCTCCGAAATTGGAGATTCAAAATTAAAGAAATATGATAGAGCTTTTAATGAAGCATTAAGAGAGGCTTTTGAGACATTTAAAAATTTAGATTATAAATATGTGCCAAGTGAAGAGGTAATTGAGGTTTCTAAACCATCAATAGAAGCAAAGTTGGCAAAAACTCAAGAAATTGAAAAACCAAAAGAGACGATTGAAAAAAATGAGGTTAAAGAAGAGGAAATAAAGGTTGAGCCAATACCTATAGATGAGAGTAATGAGAATCTTTACTATGCGCAAGTTATTAGTAATGGTTTTCAATTAGTGAATTCGGAGCCAAGAATAGTAATGATTTTATTAACTACAGCAGCAGAAAATGTGTTTATTGTAAAAGATAGAAGTGCTATAGTTTTTAAAGAAGATGGCTTTTGGTTTTACTCTGAAAATGACGGAAAGCTTGGTGAAAAAACAATGCTGAATATTAAGTTTTAAATTCCTAATATACACAGAACTAGCAAGTGGTTTATAGACGTTGTTAACATAAGTTTTAGTCCACGATTTTATTAAATCTTTGGTCTAAACTATTTATAAATTTATGAGTTCTTTTTTCAAACCCAGTAATTTGTCCTAAACTATCTCTTGTGAAATGAAACCATAATTCTGCATCTGTGTCAAAAAACAAATCTTTGTCGTATGCGTATAATGGAATAGGGTCTCGGACTATATTCCGTCTTACAATTTGAAATTTCAGAGTACCATTTTCAATCACAATGTTATTCCAAAAGACTTTACTTTTCTCAAAAAGATAATTTCCGACATATTCTTTCTGTTCATGAAGAGTTATGTCTTTTTGTTTTATGAACTTATTCAGTTGAACACGTCTTTCTTTTAGATTGTATTTGTCTCCATTTTTCAAAACATAGAATTTGTTTTTTCCAGTTTCGAGAGTATCAATTTCATTGAAATAGGGTGACCAAAATGTATTGTCATAAATTGCAACATATTTATCGCCTATAACTTCAAATTCATTTCCTTGTATAATAATAGCAGTGTCTTCATCTATACCAATACCTAATAATTCAGGTTTAATTTTTAATAACTCAAACATATCATATTGTCTGTTTCTATAAAGATGATGCTGGTCAAAAGCAGTATTTGTAACAAGCCCAAATCCAACTTCGGGATTGCCAATAATGCTGTAGCTTCCATTTAAGCCTCTTCCTCCTCTTGCCAAATATGAACCTTGAATTGAGGCTCCTGCTGAAGCACCTCCGATTATACCATTACGATTTAAGAGATTAATTAGTTCTTTATGAGTTTTGGTGTTTAAATAAGTGTCAGCAGTTCTCCATTGTCTTCCGCCTGTTAACCAAACTGCGGTTGCAGTTTTTAAAGGTTTTACAAATTCTTCACTATCAGCAATTAAAGTATCTCTTGTGTGCATAAAATAGATCTCATTAAAGCCAAGAGATTTGAATTTTCTTTCTAAAATTTTAAATTCAGGATCGTAGTTTATTGAATTCTCATCAAATGCAGTTGGGATAATAACAAGTTTAGCGGAATTTCCACCTGCTAAATCAAAAAATACTTTCCACATTTCATTGGTCATTCCATCATTCTTTCCACCACCACCAATTAATAACGTTCCGTTTTTTGGTCCGATGGATTGACTTTTGGTTCCGTTCGATTTATTTTCTGACTTTTGGCAAGAATTTAATGAAATCAGTAGTAGAAATATAGATAGATTTTTAAGAATTTTCAATGTCCTAGTGTTCATGAAATGCAGAATGTTTCTTCAAAATGTATGGTGGCTCTTTAATAGCCATACTTTTCTTTCCAAAGGGATTTTAAATAATTACGCTGTGCTAATTCTCTAGCATTATTTCCAGGTTCGTACAGTTTTGTATTTGCGATTTCTTCTGGTAAAAATTCTTGTTCAGCAAAATTGTTTTTATAACTATGTGAATACTTGTATTGATCTCCATAGCCTAGTTCTTTCATTAGCTTTGTTGGAGCATTTCTAATAGAAAGTGGGACGGATAAATCTCCGGTTTCCTTAACAAGTTGTTGTGCTTTATTAATAGCCTCATAAGCCGCATTACTTTTTGGGGAACTCGCTAAATATGTAGCACATTGACTAAGAATAATTCGCGATTCAGGATGACCAATTACAGAAACTGCCTGAAAGGTGTTATTTGCAATAACTAAAGCTGTTGGATTTGCATTACCAATATCTTCGCTAGCTAAAATTAGTAATCGTCTAGCGATAAACTTTACATCTTCTCCACCTTCTACCATACGAGCTAAATAGTAGACTGCCGCATTTGGATCACTGCCACGAATCGATTTTATAAAAGCAGAAATAATATCGTAATGCTGTTCGCCAGTTTTATCATAACGAGCAGCTTTGCTTTGAACTTGTTTTGTTACTAAATCATTAGTAATTACAATAGGTTCTGTTCTAAAAGACGTAACAAGTAACTCAAAAATGTTCAATAGTTTTCTCGCATCACCACCAGAAAATCGGAGTAAAGCTTCTGTTTCCTTTAATTCAATATTTAATTTAGAAATGGTTTCATCTTCTGTTAAAGCACGCTGTAATAAAGCTTCTAAATCAGCTTTGCTAAAGGCATTCAGAGTATAAACTTGACATCTTGACAATAATGCTGAAATAACTTCAAAACTTGGATTCTCGGTTGTAGCACCAATTAAGGTGACCCAACCCTTTTCAACAGCTTCAAGAAGTGAATCTTGTTGCGATTTACTAAAGCGATGAATTTCATCAATAAACAAAATTGGATTTTTTGCCGTAAATAAACCACCGCTTTTTTTTGCTTTATCTATAACTTCCCTAATGTCTTTTACACCAGAATTGATAGCACTGAGTTTAAAAAAAGGACGTTCAGATTCATTAGCGATAATGTTAGCCAATGTCGTTTTTCCAATTCCTGGTGGTCCCCAAAGTATAAGTGACGGAATTACTCCACTTTTAATCTGCTGATACAACATACCATCTTTTCCAACCAAGTGTTGTTGACTTAAGTAGTCGTTAAGTGTCTTTGGACGCAGTCGTTCAGCTAAAGGAATATTCATGGTCTAAAATTACAAAATGCGGTTGAAAACTATGGTGCTTTTTATAAACAGTTATGACAATATTTCATGCTATTGTGTTTTGGTTATAAATTTGAAGTAACGATATACTCAAAGTAATTGGGTTTTTGATTTTTTGAGTATAAAAAAATTAACATGTCTACACAACAATTTAAATATTCTAATAGCGTCATCTTGTATCCTTTGATGAATGTCTTTATTATATGGCTGGTATTTTGGTATCAGGTACGTGTGGATTATGGTATTAAAGCTTTTGGAATTAGGCCGCAAAAGTTGGAAGGTCTTCTAGGTATTTTTACAAGTCCATTTTTACATGGAGATATAGACCATATTTATAATAACTCTATTCCTCTGTTTGTATTGTCTTTAGCGCTCTTTTATTTTTATAAAAAGATAGCGTGGAAGGTCATTTTGTATGGTATTCTTTTATCTGGATTTTTAACATGGTTAATTGGAAGTGGCGGAAATCATATTGGAGCTAGTGGATTGATTTATGTACTGGTTAGTTTCATTTTTTTTAAAGGGATTTTCGCAAAACATTATAGACTTATTGCGTTATCATTAATGGTCATATTTTTATACGGAAGTATGATTTGGTATGTCTTTCCTGTAAAAGAAGGGATGTCTTGGGAAGGGCACTTAGGTGGATTGATCACTGGTCTCGTTTTCGCTTTAATCTTTAGAAAGCAAGTAGCAAAACCTGAAAGATATAAATGGGAACAACCTGGTTATAACGAGGAAGATGATCCGTTTATGCGTCAATTTGATGAGGACGGAAACTTTATTGAATTTGAACCAGAACTAGAAAATGAAGTTGAATCCGAATTAAATGGCCCTCCAAAAATCAGATACATCTTTAGGAAAAAAGAGGATTAACTACGTTGTCTCACAGCTTCGTATAAAAACGCTCCACAAGCGACAGAAACATTTAAAGATTCAATCTCTCCTAAAATAGGAAGCTTGGCTTGGTTATCAACTACTTTTAATACAGAAGGATTAATTCCTCTACCTTCAGACCCCATAATAATGGCACATGGTTCTTTAAAAGAAACTTCATATACAAAGTCTTTAGCTTTTTCTGTTGCAGCAATAACTTTGATGCCTGAGGCTTGCATGTGGAAAACGGCATCCTTAATATGATCCACTTTACAAATTGGCATTTTAAAGATAGCTCCAGCACTCGTTTTAATTGTATCTCCATTTATAGGAGCACCACCTTTTTTCTGAATAATTATACCATTAACTCCTGTACACTCAGCAGTTCTTACAATAGCACCAAAATTTCTAACATCACTTAATTGATCCAATAAGAGAAATAATGGTGTTTTACCAGATTCAATCACTTGCATTACTAAATCATCGATGTTATGAAACTCAATAGGAGAAATTTGAGCAACAGCTCCTTGATGATTACCACGTGTTAATCGGTTGAGCTTTTCAACTGGCACATAAGACGAGTTAATGCCTTCAGATCGCAATAAATGTTCTAGTTCTTTAAATAATTCGCCATAAAGCCCTTTTTGCATAAAAACTTTATCCACAGTCTCACCAGCTTTAATAGCTTCAATAATAGCACGAATCCCAAAAATTGTAGTCGCCTTTTCCATTTATTTAAAATATCGAAAATGATTTATAACCTCTTTAGCAATTGCAGTGTGTATTAATTCTTGCCAGCTAAATGTCCATTATGGACTTTAAAGGCGCAAAGGTATTGAAACAGAATTAAAAAGTAGCGGTTAAACTGACATGAACTTTAGAGTCTGATAATTTAAATTGCCTGTTCTCTGTTTTGCCACTAGAATAGTTTAATCGAAATAATCCAGAATTAGTTAGTAGCCCTAAGCCAAAGCCAAAACCGAAGAGCTTTTCTTTACTATCTGTTAATTGGTTTTCGAAATAAGCAGCATCTATTACTGAATGTACATATATACTGTTGCTTAAGCGATAACGGTATTCCGTATTAATCACTCCGTAGAGGTTAGCAACCAGGCTGTTTTCTTCAAAACCACGAATGGAGTTAATGCCTCCAAAGCGAAATAGTTCATTGTCTAGATAATCATTTGAAGTCAATACAGCACCATTTAATCTTGTGTAAATGCTATTTTTAGGGTTAAGATTGAAAATTTTATAGGTATCTATATTAAAGACACTTTGTTTTTGATTCCCAACATCATTTTTTCTATCTCCAAACCCAGTTGATAAATCGAATTGAAAATTTATAGGAAACAATGGATCGTAAAATTGAGACTTGGTATAATTATAGTTTAAAGTATAATAACTAGAGGTATAATCATTTAAGGTTGCTGTGTCATTTTCAAGAAGATTGGTTGAGTTAGTCGATGTAATACCAGCTCCTATTCTATGTTGTGCATTTATCTGATAATTTACCTTTGCGTATTGATTAGCATTTAAAAACGTTGAATCTTTTCTGAAGATATTGAGACCTATTTGCAATCCGACAGGTGAGCCGAATAGGTAAGGCAAGTCAGCATCAACTTTAAAAGTTTGTTGGTCTATCTCATCGCTCTTATAAAATAGGTTCAGCGTTTCGCCAAAGTTTAGATTATTAATAAGTCTTAAATCTAGATAACCATCAAACTCTATTTTATTGGTATTCTCATTGGTTCCAAAACCTAGGAAACCGTCAAAATTATTGGTTCTAGTTTTTTCAACATATAAATATAGTGTGGTTGAATCTTGTGTAAATAGAACTTCAGGATCTTTAATCTGGCTAGCGAAACGTAAATCTTCTAATAACTGTACCTTTTCTTTAATACTATTTAAGTTGAAAGACTTTCCTGCTCTTAATTTTAGAAATCTCTTAATGTATGATTTGGGGAACTTCTCATACCCTTTTACAATGATTTTATCTATTTGCCTTTTTTGATTGGTTACAATTTTTAGATCTCCAGAAATTAAATCAGAATTTAGTTTAGAAATATTAACAAGTTGTAAAGTTGAAAATGGATCACCTTGTTCTGCGATTTTAGAATTTAATTCATTTAAAGCGTTTTCAAGTTGTGATATATTTAGTTCAAAACAAATTTCGCCTTTAGTATGTTCAATAAAATTTAATAATTCAACATTAAAGTCTGAATCGTAATTAATTCGAATTCGGTTAATTTTCTTACCTAAGAATAGTTCGGCATTAAAAAGGGTATCGTTTTGTTTAGAAATGTTTTCAATCGTTGTGTCAAGATAACCGAGTCTAGTAAGTTTCTTCTTTAAGGAATAGAGTTCTGTTTCTAGAGTAGTGTAATTATTAAAATCTTTCTTATAACCTACTGAATCAATGATTGCGGTTTTACTTTCATTTTCACCTACTACTTTAAGATTTATGGTTTGACCATACAATTGATTCATAAAAATCAATAATAGACATATGAAAATTAAACGAAATGGTTTGAGCATTTTGAGCGTAGTCTTTGTTGTAGATTTTAAAAGTGTGTAGTCTAGATTCCTATATTTGTAACGTAAAAATAGACCATTATATATAGGTATAAAATGAAAGTTTATATTTCTTTTAAAAATTAATTCTCAACTATTTGAATAATTCATATTAATTCCTACCTTTGCAGCCCTCAAAAGTGAGGGTTAATAAAATTTTATATAGAAATATATGCCAACAATTTCACAATTAGTACGAAAAGGAAGAGCCAAAATAACCAAGAAGAGTAAATCGGCTGCTTTAGATTCGTGTCCTCAGAGACGTGGTGTATGTACTCGTGTTTATACAACGACACCTAAGAAACCTAACTCAGCAATGAGAAAGGTAGCAAGGGTTCGTTTAACAAACGGAAACGAGGTCAATGCATACATTGGTGGAGAGGGTCACAATTTACAAGAGCACTCGATAGTATTGGTTAGAGGTGGAAGGGTAAAAGATTTGCCAGGAGTTAGATATCACATCGTTCGTGGTGCTTTAGATACAGCAGGTGTATCTGGAAGAACACAACGTAGATCTAAGTATGGTGCAAAACGCCCTAAGAAGTAATTTAAAACTTTAAGAAGAAGACATGAGAAAAAGAGCAGCAAAAAAGAGACCGCTTTTACCAGATCCAAGATTTAATGATCAGTTAGTAACACGTTTTGTTAACATGATGATGTGGGATGGTAAGAAGTCTGTAGCTTTTAAAGTATTCTATGATGCAATTGACATTGTTGAAGAGAAAAAAAATGATGACGAAAAAACAGCGTTAGAAGTTTGGAAAGAAGCTTTATCTAATGTGATGCCTCACGTAGAAGTACGTAGTCGTCGTGTTGGTGGTGCAACATTCCAAATACCAATGCAAATTCGTCCAGATCGTAAAGTTTCAACTGCGATGAAATGGTTAATTAGCTATTCTCGTAAAAGAAACGAAAAATCTATGGCACAACGTTTAGCGTCAGAAGTTTTAGCTGCGGCTAAAGAAGAAGGTGCAGCTGTTAAGAAAAGAGTTGATACTCACAAAATGGCTGAAGCAAACAAAGCATTCTCTCACTTTAGATTTTAATAAGAAATGGCAAGAGATTTAAAATATACAAGAAATATAGGTATTGCTGCGCATATTGATGCTGGTAAAACTACTACTACAGAGCGTGTTCTTTATTATACGGGTGTTTCTCACAAAATTGGTGAAGTACATGATGGTGCTGCAACAATGGACTGGATGGAGCAAGAGCAAGAAAGAGGTATTACAATTACTTCTGCTGCTACAACTTGTACATGGGATTTTCCAATTGAAAATGGTGAAAAAACTCCAGACACAAAAGGATATCATTTTAATATAATTGACACACCTGGTCACGTTGATTTTACGGTTGAAGTAAACCGTTCATTACGTGTATTAGATGGTTTAGTATTCTTATTTAGTGCAGTTGATGGTGTTGAGCCACAATCTGAAACTAACTGGAGACTTGCTGATAACTATAAAGTACCAAGAATTGGTTTCGTTAATAAAATGGACCGTCAAGGATCTGACTTTTTAGGTGTTTGTCAACAAGTAAAAGACATGTTAAAGTCTAATGCTGTGCCAATCGTTTTAAACATTGGGGATGAAGATGACTTTAAAGGTATTATAGATTTAGTAAAGAACAGAGCTATTGTATGGCACGATGAAACTCAAGGGGCAACTTTTGATATTATCGAAATTCCAGAAGAGCTTAAAGCTGAAGCTAGAAAATACAGAGCTTTATTAATTGAAGAAGTAGCTAGCTACGACGAGAACTTATTAGAGAAGTTCATGGAAGATGAAGATTCTATTACAGAAGACGAAGTGCATGCTGCACTTAGAGCTGCTGTTATGGATATGGCAATCATTCCTATGGTTTGTGGTTCTGCTTTTAAAAATAAAGGTGTACAATTCTTACTAGATGCTGTATGTCGTTACTTACCTTCTCCAACGGATAAGGAAGGTATCGTTGGTGTGAATCCAGATACAGATGAAGAAGAAATTCGTAAGCCAGATGTAAAGGAGCCGTTTGCTGCTTTAGCATTTAAAATTGCTACTGATCCTTTCGTAGGTCGTTTAGCATTCTTTAGAGCGTATTCTGGTCGTTTAGATGCAGGTTCTTACGTATTGAATAACCGTTCAGGTAAAAAAGAACGTATTTCTCGTATCTACCAAATGCATGCTAACAAGCAAAACGCAATTGATTTTATCGAAGCTGGTGATATTGGAGCAGCTGTTGGATTTAAATCTATAAAAACAGGAGATACATTAACATCTGAAAAACACCCTATAGTTTTAGAATCTATGGACTTTCCTGATCCAGTTATTGGTATCGCGGTTGAACCTAAGACGAAAGCAGATGTTGATAAATTAGGAATGGGCTTAGCTAAGTTAGCTGAAGAAGATCCAACATTTACTGTGCGTTCAGATGAAGCTTCAGGTCAGACGATTATTTCTGGTATGGGTGAGCTTCACTTAGATGTAATTGTAGATCGTCTTAAACGTGAATTTAAAGTTGAGGTTAACCAAGGTCAGCCACAAGTTGAATATAAAGAAGCTATTACACAATTAGCTAACCATAGAGAAGTTTATAAAAAACAATCTGGTGGTCGTGGTAAATTTGCTGATATCGTATTTACGATTGAACCAGCAGATGAAGGTGTTGTAGGTCTTCAATTCGAATCTGTAATTAAAGGTGGTAATGTTCCTAAAGAATTTATCCCTTCAATTGAAAAAGGATTTAAAATGGCAATGGTTAATGGACCATTAGCAGGTTTTGAAGTAGACGCGATGAAAGTGACATTGAAAGATGGATCTTATCATGATGTGGATTCGGATCAATTATCATTCGAATTAGCAGCGAAGCTTGGATTCAAAAATTCAGCAAAAGCAGCTAAGGCAGTTATAATGGAACCTATAATGAAGCTTGAGGTGATTACACCTGAAGAAAACATGGGAGATATTGTAGGTGATTTAAATAGAAGAAGAGGTCAAGTAAGTGACATGGGAGATAGAGCTGGTGCAAAAACTGTAAAAGCTACTGTGCCATTATCAGAAATGTTCGGTTATGTAACTACATTAAGAACATTGTCTTCTGGTAGAGCAACATCTACTATGGAATTTTCACATTATGCACAAACTCCTTCTAATGTATCAGAAGAAGTAATTAAAGCAGCTAAAGGAGAACAATCTTAAAAGTTAAGAAAATGAGTCAAAAAATTAGAA
>NZ_JADGDZ010000052.1 GCF_016744625.1 Winogradskyella sp. | reverse complement strand
GCCTAAATCAATTACAGTATCTCCCTTATTAATTTGAGCAAATTGTGTAGGAAGTCCACATCCTAGACCTAAATCAGCATCACTAACGTAACCATCTGTTTCAGAATAGTCGTCCATCATAATGTTATAAACTTTATTGGTTGGTGTAGCACCACCACAGCAAGACAAGTCATTTTCTGATTTACCTTGTTTAGCAATATTTGTGTATTTTGTTTTTACTATGGTTTTTAATTCTTGCTCAGTTTTCATTTGATGTTTTTTTAAGTTAATAAAATGTATTTAACTAGCAGCAGCCAGAATTTGGTGCGCAACTAGGTGAAGCGTTATGTAAGTCTGATAGTTTTACTCTAGGTTTTTCATTCGGAATACCACATGCATCTTGTGCTAAACATGCTGTTTCTTTTGTTGTTAGTAAAAAGTTTTTACCATCAAAATCTAAGCTATATTTGCCAATAGTATCACCTTGATATTCTACTTCAATTTCCAAATCATTAATGCTTAAAACTTTTTCTGAAAGTTCAATAATGTTTAGTAGTTTTTCAGGATGTAGCCTATGGTCATAGTCATTTGCTTCCCAAAGTTGAAAGTTTACAACCTCTTCATTTCTTACTGTACCACCACAATCAATAAAGTGTTTTGAGACTTTTCCAACTTCTGTGACATGAAAATGGTTTGGGACAAGTGTACCGTTAGGTAATTGAAACGCAATAGTTTCTAATTGATTTAATTCTGATTTTATTTCTGATAATTTCATAATGTAAAAGTTTATATAATTGAATTAACAACAGTTGTTGTCTATTAAATCTTGATTTAAAAATTCTAAAATGATAGTTTTCATATTAGACCAATTGTCCTTGTCTATACAATAGCATATACTTGTACCAGTTATGTTTCCTTTTATTAGTCCAATATTTTTTAGTTCTTTTAAATGCTGTGAGATTGTTGGTTGGGCTAAGCCTATTTCATCAACTAAATCACCACAAATGCAAGAATTTGCTTTAAATAGGTATTGTAATATTGCGACTCTAGCAGGATGCCCAAATGCTTTAGCAATAACTGATATCAGATTTTGCTGATCTGTAAATATTTCACTTTTTGTTAATCCCATCGCTAATATATTATTATATTGCAATATTACGATTAATAATTAATATGTGCCAAATATCTTGTCATTAATCCTCTGTTTTTTCTTTTAAGGATTCCTTAACATATATCGCTTTTGTTAAGTTGTAAATTTATGGCAGATTAAAAACAAACACTTAACACTAGACAAAATGAAGAAATTAGTACTTTTTGCATTTGCCCTAACTTTAATGTTTTCGGTTAATGCACAGATTGAAACACCGCAGCCTAGTCCTTTCACTAAGATAGAGCAGAAGGTTGGATTAACAGACGTGACTTTAGAATATTCTCGACCAAGTATGAAGGGTAGAAAAATATTTGGAGAATTAGTGCCTTATGGTAAAATGTGGAGAGCAGGAGCTAACAAAAATACTATGATTATTTTTAGTAGTGATGTAGTTATTGGTGATAACGAGTTAAAAGCTGGTGCTTATGCTATTTTTGTTTCACCTAACGAAAAATCTTGGGACATTGTATTTTACTCTGATACTGAAAATTGGGGAACACCTCAAAAATGGGACGATAGTAAAGTCGCTGCAAAAGTTTCTTCTGAGACTTATGCGTTGCCAATGGATATAGAGACATGGTCTATTGGTTTTGATAATTTAACAAATGATTCGGCTGTAGTTGGATTTATATGGGAAAACACTTATGTTGGTGTTAAGATTGAAGTACCAACAGATGCTGGTGTAACTGCTTCAATTGAGAAGACTATGGCTGGTCCTTCAGCAAATGATTATTACTCAGCTGCAGTTTATAACTTACAAAGTAATAAAGATTTGAAAACAGCTATGGAATGGATCGATAAAGCTGTTGATATGACTAAAGACAAGCCACGTTTTTGGTATTTAAGACAACAATCTTTAATACATGCAGCTAACGGAGATAAAAAAGGTGCAATTGCTGCAGCTAAAAAATCTTTAGATGGTGCTACAAAAGCAGAAAATGCTGACTATGTAAAGATGAATGAAGACTCTCTAAAAGAATGGGGAGGAATGTAAAATAGAAATCTAGAGTGCTTTGCACTTGGATAATTAGAACAAAAAACGCAACTCATTGAGTTGCGTTTTTTGCTTTATTTGTAAACTAGATTAATCAATTTTCTAATTTTATCTAATGTATGTATGAGTTGTTGACTTCGCTCAAAAGTCATAAGATCACTTTCAGTTTTACCATCTCTAATCAATTGGTTGAAATGTTCTATTTCGTAACTATAACCTATAGTATTATAATCGAAGCTTTTCAATTCAGAATTACCAAACTTATCTATTAGTTTGACTGATGATGGTTCATGGAAACGACTGTTGATTTTAATAATTCCATTTTCGCAATAAAAAACGGCTTCTGTTTTTGTTTCTTCTAGAAGCGTACTTTTTAAAATAGCTTCTGCAGTATCATAATGAAAAACGATATTGCATTCTGAATCTGCTCCAGAAGGGAAAAAATCAGCATTGGCTTCAACAGAATTTGGTTTTCCTAATATTGATAAAGCAGCAAAAACGGGATAAATACCAATATCTAGTAAACTGCCTCCACCAATAGATTTGTCGAAAACTCTAGAGTTTTCATCATATTTAGGAAAGAATCCAAAGTCAGCTTCAAGTTTTATAATATTACCGAAATGGTTTTTATTCAATAAATCTTTTGCATATTGAAAATGAGGAAGAAAAGCCGTCCACATTGCTTCCATTAAAAGTGTATTATTATTCTTTGAAAGTTGGATCATCACGTTCACTTCTTCCAAATTCATAGCGAATGGTTTTTCGCATAATAGAGGTTTTTTATGATTTAAGCATAAGAGAGTATGTGCTTTATGAAAGCTATGAGGAGTTGCAATATAAATAGCATCTATATTCGGATCTAAAGCTAAAGCTTCATAATTACCATATGCATTATTTGCTTCAAATTCTAAAGCAAAACTTTGGGCTTTTTCGACGTCTCTTGAAGCAATACCATAGAGATTAGTATTTGATACTGAATTTAAATCTGTGGCAAATTTTGAAGCTATTTTACCAGCTCCAATAATTCCCCAATTAATGATTTTAGAATTCACTACGTCAATTTTTTAGGTAATAAAGGTTGTAGAACATGTGCCATGAAAATAACAACTACACAACCAAATAGATTTAGCCATAAATAAGGCATCCAATCAAACCACCAACCCATAACAACAATGGCTTGAGTGATTAGAGCTCCTACAAACACTGCATTGCCTTTAATGTGTTTGAAAAAGAATGCTAATAAAAATATACCTAATACATTTCCATAAAATATAGAGCCTATAATATTCACTAACTGAATTAAGTTTTCTGCAAGATTTGCAAAACAGGCGATAATAATAGCAATAATTCCCCAACCAAACGTAAACCATTTGGTCATTTTTACCATATGTGCATCACCTTTTTCTTCTTTTTGATTTCGTCCATATAAATCAATAGAGGTAATAGTTGCCAATGCATTAATTTCAGAAGCTGTTGAGGACATAGCAGCAGATAAAATAACAGCTAGTAATAAGCCAATAAGTCCTTTAGGTAAATTGTTTAATATAAACCGAATGAACATGTAATCTCTGTCGTTGGTTTGTGTGTCTTTTGCAGAATCTTTATAAAGTGCTGTCAGTTCAGCTGATTTTGTTAAATAGGCCTCACTTTCTGAACTAGATTGTAATGCTTCAACTTCTTTTTGAAGTTTGTTGTATTCTACAGTATAGTCTTGATCAACTGCTTTTTTTATTAAGAATTTAGATTCTAATCGATAGGATTTTTCAATACTATCTAATACAAAAAGTTGTTGTTTTGCTTCTGGGTTATCATTTTTAGCAAGGGTTAAGCTTAGTTTTTGCTTTTCAGAAAATAATACTGTTTGTTTATCTTGAAGCGCTCTATAGTCGTCTCCATATTCTGAAGTTAAAACAGTTTGCGTAGACGCATCAATAAAGTTTAAAGGAGATGGATTAAATTGATAAAACACAAATACCATTACACCAACCAATAGAATAAAGAATTGCATAGGCACTTTTAATAAGCCATTAAAGAGTAATCCCATTTGCATTTCTTTCATAGATTTACCAGAAAGATAACGTTGTACTTGACTTTGATCTGTGCCAAAATATGAAAGCATTAAAAATGTACCTCCAATAAGTCCTGACCAAACAGTGTATCTATTTTCTAAATCGAATGAGAAATCCAAGACTTCCATTCGTCCAGTAGCTCCTGCAATATCAATAGCATCTGTAAATGAAACCTCATCAGGAATTAAATTTATGATTATAAATAGCGCAGCAAGCATGCCAGCAAAAATCACGAACATCTGCTGCTTCTGAGTTACAGTTACAGCTTTAGTTCCACCAGAAACTGTATAGATAATTACTAAAACTCCAATGACGATATTTAGTGTTACAATATTCCAACCTAATACAACAGAAAGGATAATAGCTGGAGCAAAAATTGTAATTCCGGCAGCTAATCCGCGTTGAATTAAAAATAGAATAGCTGTAAGACTTCGTGTTTTTAAATCGAATCGATTTTCAAGAAATTCGTAGGCTGTATAAACTTTAAGACGATGATAGAGTGGAATAAACACTAAGCATATAATTACCATGGCGATTGGTAGTCCAAAGTAGAATTGAACAAAACCCATACCATCAGAAAATGCCTGGCCAGTAGTAGATAGAAATGTAATTGCACTTGCTTGAGTTGCCATTACAGACAATCCTATGGTCCACCATTTGCTTGAGTTACCACCTTTAATATAATCTTGTGCGTTTTTTTGACCTCTGGTTTTCCATGTACCATAACCAACAATTGTTGCTAAGGTGGTAATTAAAACTGTCCAATCAATCCAATCTAAAGTTTGCTGCATAAGTTTACGCGAATGATGCGGTTATAAAATAAAAGAGTACGATGTATAAAGCGTTAGCTAATAATACAATAGTGTACATTTTGTTCCATTTTTGTTTCTCTTGTGGTTGATCTTGGTTGTGCATATTAATCAGTTGTTAGTCGTTAGTTTTTTAGTTGTGTTTTATCTTCTTTTCCTGCAGAAAGTAAATTGGCAAATAATCGATAAGCTCCAGAAACACCAGCCGGAAATTCTCTAAAGAAGCTCAAGCCAGTATAGATATAATTACCTTTTCCATACTTAGCGACAAGCAAAGCACCTTCTTTTGAAGATTCTCCTTTGTCGTTTGCAGCAAGTAATGGTGTAAACTCTTCTGACCATTCGTTTGGGAAATACAAACCGCGTTCTTGTACCCAGCCTTCAAAATCTTGGGTGGTGATTTTGTTAGGAAAATTAAGAATAGGGTGGTTTGGTTCTAAAATTCTGACTAAGGCATTTTCGTCAGTGACTCTATCTCTCGATAATTTTAAATCGTAAGGAGCAAGATTATCTACTTTTAGTCGTCTGCTAGTATTGTATTGAATAACAAGATTCCCTCCTTCTTTTACATAATCGAGTAAGAATTTTTGTTTAAAGTTTAACTCATCCACTATATTATAGGCTCTAATCCCAACAACAATAGCGTCGAAATTAAATAAGTTTTCGGGCGAAATTTGTTCTGGTTTTATGATGGTAACATTATAACCTATTTGACGTAAACTCTCTGGAACCACATCGCCAGCTCCTTCAATATAGCCTATATTATTACCACGTTTTTCTATATCTAAACGTACTACTTTACTTTCGCTTGGCATTAAAACTGTTTGAAACGGAATATGAGCATAGTCGATTTCGATTAACTCGTCTGTAAAGAATTCGCCATTAAGATTCACCATTGGCGTAATTAATCCGTCACTCTTATTCTTAGGTGGAATTATGGTAAATACGACTTTCTGAATATCTCCTTTATTAGCAATATCAATCTTTTGTTTTTGAGGATAAACGCTCCAGTCATTTGGATATGCCATTTGTACATAACCATCAATATTGCCTCTACCTGCTTTCACTTTGATTTCTATTTCTTTTTGTTGGTCATTTTCAAAAATGAAGACTTCATCACTAATGCTCGCTGATACTTCAGGAATGATTTCAAAAGGTCTGTATAACTCTCCTTTATCTGGTTTAGAATAGCGATACACAACGGGTTTTGTAATTGTGATTGGTGTACCTTCAATATTCAAGTTAAAATCTACAAAAACGGCTCTTGGTGTTTCTGGTAAGCCAATTAAATCTTGATATTCTACACTGTACATACCAAGCGTACTTTGAGTATTTAGCCAATAAGGTGCAGTGTAAGCCATATTATTAGGAATGGTAATACCTTCTTCAAAATTTAAACGTTGATTCGCTGGTAACTCCATGTTTTTAGCTATTCCATTTTGAAGTGTTGACAGATTGTATGATACCAAATTGATTTTTGCCTTGCTACGATTTAAAACTTCCATCTTAAGCTCAACATTAGAATTTGGTGATGCTTGAGGACTCGTTGCTGAAACTTCTAAATATAAACCAGTACAGGCTTCAATAATAGTTTTGAGTTCTTTAGTTTTAATGGTTTTCCAGTGCTTATCTTTTACATTTTGAAGCAGTTTGTATGCTTCTAGTAGTTGTGGTAAGTGAGAAGATGGATTTACAAAATTGAAGTTGTTTTCAATTGAAGACATAATCGTTTCGATAGCTTGTCCTCCTTCAATTCTGTTCCAAGAGGTGTCGATACCAGCAAATACATCATCATTGTTATCTTTTAAAGGATCACCTTTTAAGAATTCGATATATTCTTGTTGTTCACCACGAGTTGTTAAACGACCAAAACCTTGACATAAATGAGAACTACTTGCAAGGGAAGCTACTTCGTTGTTAGACATGCCTTTACTCGGATAATAGACTCCAATATTAAAATTAAGCATGTTGCTTTTATCTACTTTGTCAAATTCTTCTCGACTACCATATCTCCACCAAGAGGTGTTATAGAATAGGCGTTTGGGTTGCCAAGTTTCGGTTAATTCTAATTGCGAACTGTATTTTGTAGCGTCATTAGCTAAATCAAAAGCTTCCATACTTAGCATCGCAGAACTTGTATGATGACCATGAGTTCTTCCAGCTCTTCTGTGGTCAAAACGATTGATAATGATATCTGGTTTAAATTCTCTAATTGCCCAAACAACATCAGCAAGAACATCATCTTTATTCCAGATTTCTAGGGTTTCGTCCGGATGCTTAGAATACCCAAAATCATTGGCTCTTGTAAAACGTTGTTCTCCACCATCAACACGTCTGGCAGCTAATAGTTCTTGAGTTCTAATCACTCCTAAAAGCTCTCTTATTTCTGGGCCAATTAAATTTTGACCTCCATCACCACGTGTTAACGATAAATAGGCTGTACGTGCTTTAACTTGGTTAGACATGTATGAGATTAGACGTGTATTCTCATCATCTGGATGTGCAGCAATGTACAGGACTGATCCTAAAACATTGAGTTTTTGGACGGCTTCGTATATTTCTGAAGAATTAAGTTTTTTTGGTTGTTGCGCTTGTAATGAAAATGTTGTGCTTAGAAAAAGCAAAAGACAGAGTCTAATTAGGTACATGAGGTTATTAGTTAGTTGCTTTCCAAATATAGGGAAGTTACTTTCTTATATTATTTTTTTAGGTTTTGTTTAACGTCCTTAATCCACAACTTCAATGCTATCGCAAGTTTCTAAAAATTGGTATCCTTTGTCTGTTTTTCTAAAACATTTGTCAAATGGTTTATCTTCAAACCAATCTTTACTGCAATTTTGAGTGTGTAAATGTTTGCCGCTTTCGTCTGTACTTTCATTTTGACGTTCGTAATGCTTAAAAATTGGAATTAGACCATTTTCTAAACGTTGAATTACCGAACGATGAATTTTATATTTTCCATTGTTGTATTCAGAAATATACTTGTGATACTTATATATATGACGATTACGTCTTTTAAAAGCTGGTCCATAATCGATCTCAGCATCGTGGACTTTACCGTTAACATTTATTTCATTGATGAGAAGGTCGTTTTTAAATAGATTGTATTTTAAAAAGTTATTCATCATCCATTTTAATGGAATTTGAGCTAAATCATCATCCATTTCGCCTTTTTCGTTTTTGTAGCCTCCACCAACGTCAGAGTGAGCTCCTGCAAACCAAACTTCATTAACAAAATCATCTAAAGTTCTATTCTTGCAATCCGAAATACATGAACAAGATGCTAGAATAGGTGTAAAGATGCGTGCTCTATTATCATCGATAGATACAGCGTGATTCACTTTTTTGACATTGCAGAATTGTTCTAAATGGTTTTTGTTTGGGCAACATGGATTAAAACTATTATCTGGCACACCTAATGCTTCAACAGTATCAAAAAGATTTAAGGTTTCTATTTCGACATTAAGACGACGTTTAATTTTAATATTTAACTTCTTTTCCCAATTGGCAATTATAACACTAATATCTTGTTTACGTTCTTCTGCAGTTTTTTTGCTGAGATAAGCTTTGTATAGTTTCTTTATGAGTTTACGTTGTAGTTTTTCATTCTGTAAAACCTCTAAGTTCAAAATTCCAGCAGTGTGAATTAGATTAGTTAAAACTTTACAAGTGTATGCACCACGACTAAAACCAAAAAGATGAATTCGGTCGTCTCTAGTTTTACTATAGTTCTGACAAATAAAACGATATGTATTTTGTACATCTTTAGAAAGTCCTACGCCTAAAAACTGCCCAAAACTTTTAGCATCTGGTCCAGCACCAACACCAACAGTATAAAAGGATAAAATGTCTTTTCGCTGTTTAAGATTTTGATTAAGCTTGTAGATGTTACTGCTATCAGATGGCATAAAAGCAGTTCCGTCTATAAAGACTGCAATGTCCTTGGCCTTCTTATAAGGGTCTGGAATATTAATTTCTGGTGGAATTGCTTTGCATGAAATAGCAAGAATAACCATAAAAAGAATACAAATTTTCTGGGAGTTATGCATAAAATGTTGGTTTGTCCTAAATTATAAAATTTATTTATCAAACGCATCTTTTTCTATAAGTGAAACAGCTTTTTGTAACAATAGGTTATTGGGATAGGTTATAAGTTCTCCATTGTCCTTGCGTAAATGTAGCTGAAACGAACGAATGTCTTCTATGACGCCTATGATTTCGTGATCTTTGTCATGAATATGTATTCTATCTCCAATTTTGTATGGAAAGGAGAAGAACATCACAATACCAGAGGTGACGTTACTAAGAATAGACCAACTTGCAAATAGAGTAATGCCTATAACGGCAAACACTGAAGAAAAAACAACAACAAGGTCATCTATTTTTACACCAAGCACAAAGGCTTCAATTAATAGCGCTATTAATAAAAAGGTGAGTGTAACATAACGACCTATCAACCTAATACGTCCCAAATTCTTACCTTTAGAACTAGAAATACGTCTATTAATAAAACGAATAATGAACTGTATTAAAAACAAAACACCAAAGACAATAATGGTGTTTATAATTTCAGTTCTATAAACTGCAAGAAAGTTTGACATAATAGGTACTTTACAATACAAATATAATTAGTAGTGCTTTAAAATTATTCCAATAAAAGTGTTTTTCTCATAGTCTCATCTGCATTATGGTTTTTACTCCAATAGGCAGATTTAATGGATTCTAATTTACTAGCTTTGGTTGTTAATGTTTTTGCAGAAGCTCCATAACCACTAACTATAATTTCTTCCCAACTTAATATGTCATAAGGAAAATTGGTATTAAAATTAATTTTTAGTACTCTGTTTAATTTTGGATAAAATAGCATATAAGTTCCATTGTCTAAATTTGCAATTGCATTATAAGCTTTAATTGTTTTATGGCTTAATCTTAAAGATTCTAAAGAGGGAATAATATCAATTTCTCCAACAGGAAGACTTTGTGGATCGATACGTAGTTTTGTCCATATTTCGTTTTCTGTCCAAGTTTTTTCTATGTTGAAAGCTTGATCTGCTTCATTTTGAAAATAGGAATGTGATATCACTTCAAAGTTCTCACGACTATTAAGTTGTGTATATACATGTCCACACCATTCTTGTACAGAAGCCGAAATTTTTAATGCAGGTTGATTATTTGTTACAGGGTAAAACGTGCTTTGCATTATAGAATATGGATAAATACCTGTATTGAAATTCTTAGTAGCATTTAACTTTAAAATTGGTGTATTCTTCTCGCTATAATTATCTGCTTTTACTTGAATTTCTGGAAGAAAGTCTTCTGTAACAAATACCAATACAGCCTTACCATCTCTTAATTCTCCATAGCGTGCCTGTTCTAATTTGTAGGACGTTATTTCTGCCTCTCCATTGTACCAGTAATCATTGAACTTATTTGACAGCACTGTTTTTGGTGCTAATATTTCAGTTTCAGGTTCTGAAATTGCCAGAGTTTCTGAGATTTCGGTTTTGTTTTCTTTGCAAGAATTTAGTAGAGGAAACGTGATAATTCCGATTAGAAGAATGATTTTATTAATCTTAGTCATAACTACGGTATTTAAGATTCTGAAACGAGTTCAGAATGACAAAATAATGAGGCTTAATTGAATATTACAAAGTTACAATTCTAAGCTCCTTCAGCAATGGTATTTAACGTTTCGTATAGCAAATGAGTAGGTAGACCAACGACATTATTGTATGAGCCTTCAACACTTGTAATACCAATAGCACCAATCCATTCTTGGATACCATAAGCGCCAGCTTTGTCAAGTGGTTTGTAGTTTTTTACGTAGTACCATATTTCATCATCAGTAAGCGCTTTAAAAGTCACTTTGGTGATGGTGTTAACTACTTTTTGTTTGGACCTTTGAGTGAAACAAATAGAAGTAACAACTTCATGAGTGGTATTACTTAAAGATTTTATCATTACAAAAGCATCTTCTTCGTCTTTTGGTTTTTCAATAGGCTTGCCATTAAGCCAAACAATAGTATCACTGGTAATTAGAATGTCTTTATTTTTAAGATTTTCAATAAAAGGCTCAGCTTTTAGTTTGGCTAAGTAATCTGTGATTTCATCTCCTTTTAGATCCTTTGAATAGACTTCATCAACTGGCTTTAGTCGAATTTCAAAATCTAAATCCATAGTTTTAAAAAACGCATGACGACGTGGCGAAGCTGATGCCAAAATGATATTGAAATTTTTGAGTTTTTCTTTTAGCATTTTATGTTAAATATTATAAATGACGAAATGATTTATAGAAACTGTGTTCAAAGTGTTTTAGTTAAGTTAATTGGTTTTTAAAGTGTTTTTTGTTTGGTTTAAATCACCATCTATATTATCAGGAATATTTAATTCTAGCAGCTTACACATTAATGGATAGATATGAATGTTTTTTATTGAAGCTGCCGTATAGCCATTCTTAAAAGCAGGGCCATTTGCATAAAATATACCGTGCATATCTTTGTGTTTAGTGTCATAACCATGCACACCAATAGTCTTTACGTTATTTTCTAATAATGAAGATATACGCCTTTTAGAGGAAAAGTAATAACCGAAATCGGGAATTAATTGAATTGTTCCCCAATCTTTATTTTTTGGTTTGTATTCAAAACCTGGTGTATTTTCAGTTTTATAAACTTTAAAATGTGTTTCCCTTTGCTTCAAATATTGAAATACAGAGTCGATCTTAATATTCTTTTTTGGATGAATATTTACAATAGATCCATTATCAATCGTTAAAAACATACTATCATTTTTTATAGATTCTATGGGTATTAAATTAGATGTAGATAAATCTGCCATTCCGTGGTCAGAAACAATTATGATGTTTACTGGTAAGCCAGTCGCTTTTACTCCTTTAAATAAAGAACCTAAATTACTATCTAAATCTAAAAGTGCTTTTTTTAACTTTTCATCGTTATTTGGCCCATATCTATGTCCTGTATCATCCATATCAGAAAAGTACATAGTAATTAAATGTGGTCTTTTTAATTTTGGTAGATTCAACCAATCTAAAACTTCAGATACTCGATCTTCGTTCTTTATTTTGCCATCATATTTTTTGTAATAAGTTGGTCTTATACCTTGGATATCTGCTTCACTGCCTACAAAAAAGAAGCTTGCAGAAACCATACTAGCTTTATCGGCTTCTAACCAAATAGGAGAGCCTCCATAAAAGCTGCCATCTTCAACCATTTCTCGATTTCTTATCCGATAGGTCACATTCTTTTTGTTACTATAAAATGAATTACCTAAAATACCATGCTTATCAGGATACATACCTGTAGCGATAGTATAATGGTTAGGGAATGTTTTTGAAGGGAACGATGGGATTAGCGATTCTGCCTTTATGCCACTATTGATAAAGTTGCTTAAATGTGGTGGTTTATACTTTTCTACATAATCCCAGCGAAAACCATCAAGAGAGATTAATATTACATATGGTTTTTTAAGTGACTTTTTTGAATTAATAGTTGATGTTGATTCTATTAAGTTAGAACTTGGTTTACAAGAAGATAAGATTATTGCAACTAAAATTAAAAAAAAGCCATTTATAAAATTTCTTTTCATTTTTTTACCTTTTAGATTATTTAAAACTTTAAAATAAAATTATAAAGTGATAAAGATAACATTCCTGATAGCATTACTAGCTTTAGTATTAAGCTGATATGTTTGTAATGCGATTTTTGTTCTGCACTAAATAACTTGATGCTGATATAAATCAAAGGAGCAATAACGAAAACCAAAAAATAACCAACGATCTCTGTTTGCTTAAATAAATGTGTAACCACATAATAGATTACTGAGATTAAAGGAATCAATGACAATGCAAATACTACTTTATTGGCACGTTCTCTGCCTAATACGATTGGAAGTGTTTGCATACCAGCTTTGTGATCTCCATCGATATCTTCAATGTCTTTGACTAATTCTCTAACTAAGTTAATCATAAAAGCAAAAATGGCATAGTCTAAGATAATCTTGAAGAAAGTGATTTGCACTGATCTATTTGCTTCGCTAATAGCTGGTAATAATTCAAAAACACCAACTAATAAGATACATAGAGACACGACCAATGAAACAACAATATTGCCAATTAAAAGCATTTGTTTTAGGTAAGAGGAGTAAATGTAGAGTAGTGCAGAAGCAATAATGAATATGACAAAAAAGCCTGATTGACCAATGCCATTAGATAAATAGTAACCTAAACCAACTCCAATAACATTCAGAATAATAAATAGCCTTAAGGCATTTTTCTCACTAATATGTTGGTCAACGATGACTTTATCTGGTTTATTGACCTTATCGGTTTCAATATCATAAATATCATTAATCACATAGCCTCCAGCTGCAATAAAAACCGTAGCTATTACCAAAATGGCAAAGCCTAAAGGTTTTAAAGTTGTAATTACACCATGAGATTCAAAAAAGGGTAGAAGTAAAGCATATTTAATTAGGTATTGCACAAGGGCAATCATAATTAGGTTTTTCCAACGGATTAATTTAAAAAAGTGAGTCATGTAAGGGATTAGTGAGACAATATTTGTTTTATTAAGTAGTATGCTAAGTAGGAAACGCCAAGAAAAACGAAAAAACTAATAATTGCAGTTCTTATAAAAAGTTGACGTTCCTCTTTTCTTATTTTATCTTTTATTTTTTGCTTGTCTTCTTTGCTTAAGTCTTTATGCAAAAATTCCATTTCGTAATGCAGATGTGCTTCTAGGTCTAGTTTTTCTTTATAAACAGAAAAAGGTGTGCTAGATTTTTGGTTAAAGGTAGATTGACTATTACCAAAACCGATATACCCAAATCCTGTGCTATGACGTCTGCTTCTACGGCTCATACTATTTAATCATATTTAGCATTAAAATTACCATTCCACTTATCTTGTACTTTAAGAACTTGTTCAATAACATCTCTTACTGCACCTTTTCCACCATTCTTGTGTGAAATGTATTTAGAAACAGACTTTATTTCTGGTACTGCATCTTGAGGACAACACGGTAAACCTACTAGTTTCATCACAGGATAATCAGGTATATCATCTCCCATATATAACATTTGTTGCTTTGTGATATTGTGTATACTCATATATTCATTAAGCTGTTCAATCTTATTGTGTGCGCCTAGATATATGTCTTTTATGCCTAAACCAGCTAAGCGTTTGCGAACACCTTCGTTAGAACCTCCAGAGATAATGCAGACATTAAAACCAGCATCAACAGCAGTTTTTAAAGCAAACCCATCTTTAATATTCATAGTGCGTAACATTTCACCATCAGTAGTTATTGTAATAGTTCCGTCTGTGAGGACACCATCAACATCAAAAATAAAGGTATTGATATCTGCTAAGTATTCTTTGTAACTTTTATCGTCGTTCATTGTTTGTTTCGTTTTTTCTGACCACTGTTTATAGGTAAATTGTATTTATGTGTCTTTTTTATTGAAGCTGTAAGAAGTTTGTAAATAGCTTTGTGCTCTTCGCTTTCTATTTGCTTTAAATGCCGTTTTATAGTTTTTTTATCGTTGCGTTTTGCAGGACCAGTTTGTGCCATGTATGGTGACATGTTTTGTATTTTTCTTGCTGTTTCTAAAATTAAAGGTTTCATAATATCGAACTCTAAATTATTAGATTCACAAATCTCATGTCCAATTCTATAAAGTTGATTAGTAAAATTATTTAGAAACACAGCAGCTAAATGTATGCTTTGCCTTTGTTCGGTAGATATTTTATGAGATTTGCATCCAATAGCTTTAGCTAAATCTTTTAGAATTTGACGATTCTCTTTTTCGTAGACTTCAATACAAATAGGAACTTCAGTAATGTTTATATCTGCAGCTGCAGAAAAAGTTTGTAAAGGATAAAAGACTGAGATTTTATTCTTTTTGTCTAAGTCGTGCATAGCTACGCTTCCAGACGTATGTGTGATTAATCTATTTTCAAAAGGTAAATCTTGAGATAATTGAGCAATGCTATCATCACTAACTGCTAAGATGTAAATATCTGCTTCTTTTAATTCTTCTAGATTATCTGTAGTATCAACCTCATTTACATAAGATAAAATTGATGAATGCGTACGATTATACCATTGCACCACTGAAACGTTTTCGGCTTTTGAAAAAGCTTTATATAAATGTGTGGCAACATTACCAGCACCAAGTAATACAACTGATATCATAGTGTAAAAATACTAAGATTTCTTATTCTAGGATAACAAGATTGGGATTAAAAGAATAACTTTGATGCATATGAGTAAAAAAGACATTAAGAATAGAGAAGACGTATTTCAATTAGTATCTAAATTCTATGAAAAAGTTAGAAAAGATGAGGTCTTAGGTCCATTTTTTAATGAGACAATTAAAGATTGGGATGCACATTTAGAGCATTTAACTACGTTTTGGGAATCGAGTTTATTTCTAAAAACAAAGTATTATGGCAATCCGTTAGAAGCTCATGTAAAAGTGGATGCAGGCCATAATAATAGCATTACAGAATTACATTTTGGCTTATGGTTAAACTTATGGTTTCAAACTATTGACGAACTATTTGAAGGTGATTATGCAGAAAATGCAAAACGTCGTGCTCGTAAAATGGGAACATTTTTGTATTTAAAGATTTTTGAAGCAAGAACGACTAGTTAATTTGTGTACTTGTTTGCTATGAACTCTATTTTAAAAAAATTGGCTATTACATTTTTGGACTACTTTGTGTTGCTGTTGGATTATATCCAATAATCTACTTTGTAATTGATAGACAATTCGGTTTGTTGGGATCTAAAACAGCTGATTTATTGTCTGATGTCTTTTGGAATGTTGGTTTTTACGGTCATATTACTTTAGGAGGATTAGCGTTGTTAATTGGTTGGTTACAATTTAATAAAAAGCTAAGAATAAAGAACCTAAAGTTTCACAAGCTGATAGGTAAGTCTTATGTAATTTCTGTCTTAATCAGTGGTGTTTGTGGACTTTATATAGCGTTCTATGCAACTGGTGGATTGATAAGTCAATTAGGTTTTATGTCTTTAGCAATGATATGGTTATACACCACAATTAAAGGCTATAGATTTGCAAAAGGAGGACAGATTACTAGGCATCAAAATATGATGATTTATAGCTATGCTGCCTGTTTTTCAGCTGTAACTTTGCGAATTTGGCTGCCTATTTTAGGTGAATTGTTTGGCGCGTTTGTTCCGGCATATAGAATTGTAGCTTGGTTATGTTGGATGCCTAATATTGTTGTAGCTTATTTTATTGTTAAGAATCTTAATAAGAAAAGCCTATCTTTTTAACTTTGCGTTTTTATATAACTTAATTATAAAAACGTATGAAACTGCTCAAAGAATTTAAAGAATTTGCCGTAAAAGGGAATATGATGGATATGGCTATTGGTATCATCATTGGTGCTGCATTCAATAAGGTGATTGATGTATTGGCTAAGCAAGTGTTATTACCTCCGCTATCATTATTGTCTGATGGTGTTAACTTTCAAAATAAAAAATTGATTTTGAGAGATGCAATTTCAGATGCTACGGGAACAATAACAACAAATGAAGTCGCAATTGCATATGGAGCACTTATAGAGGTGTTTTTAGATTTTTTAATTATAGGATTTACAGTTTTTATAGTTGTAAAATTCATGAATAGACTGCGTAGTAAAGCTCAGGACACCGAAGATAAGACAGTTGTAACTCCAAAGGACATTGAGCTATTATCAGATTTAAAGGACTTAATGGAAGAACAGAATAAATTGCTTAAAGCGAAAGCTTAGAGCTCCTGATTTTTATTCTAATAATTTTAACATCTTTTGTAGGTTTAAAAGTCCTATGGAAATGGGCAAAAAACCTTATCTTTGCGCGAGCTTAAAATAAGCCAGTAGCTATGCAAAAGAAAATCGCTAATTTCCTATTCTCCACCAGACTTACCGCTGTTTTATTTATTGTTTTTGCTGTCGCTATGGCAACAGGAACTATACTAGACAGAAACATGGAGACCTCGCCAACTCCATATACTAGACAATTAATTTATAACGCTTGGTGGTTTGAAGCCATCATGGTCTTTTTTGTCATCAATTTTGTTGGTAACATCTTTAGGTTCCGATTACACAAAAAGGAAAAATGGGCAACCTTAATTTTACATTTAGCGTTCATTTTTATTCTTCTAGGTGCTTTTATAACACGATACATAGGTTATGAAGGTATGATGTCTATTAGAGAAGGCGCAACCGAAAGTCAGTTTCTTTCTCAAAAAACGTATGTTACGGCTTATGTCGTTGGTGATTATGAGATTGATGGTGTAGCACAACGTTATAATTTTCAACGAGAAGTTGATTTTTCTCCAAGATTAGACAACGATTTTGACGAAACTATTGATTACGATAATACTCCAGTAAATTTTAAACTTACAAAGTTTATTAAAGGAGCTGAAAAAGACATTATTCCAGATGAATCAGGTACAAGCTATCTTAAGGTTGTGGAAGCAGGAAATGGTAGGCCTCATAATCATTTCTTAAAAGAAGGGGAAACATCTAGTTTGCATAATGTTCTTGTTTCTTTAAATAAGCATCAAGATGGTGCTATTAATATTTCTAATACAGAAGATGGTATTTTTATTCAATCTCCATATGAAGGTGAATACATGACTATGGCTACAGGTAATACTGGCAGGTTAGTAAAGGATAGTTTACAACCTTTAGTGTTACGATCGCGTTATATCATTGGGAATATGCAATTGGTTTTTCCAAAGCCTGTGGTTAAAGGTGTTTTCGATGTCGTAAAAAAACCAATGATTCTTAAAAATGATGAAGACGGTATTGTTTTAAATATTACGGCGAATGGGGAAACCAAAAGTGTAAATCTTTTAGGAGGAAAAGGAAGCTATAATGGTTTTGAAGATGTTAATGTTGGAGGCTTGGATATTTCATTACAATATGGGTCTAGAGTAGAGGAATTACCATTTCAAATAAAGCTTAATGATTTTATTGCTGAAAAGTATCCTGGCACTGAGAAAGCATATTCGTCTTATGAAAGTAAAGTAACTGTAATAGATAAAGAGAAAGGTGATTTTGATTATCATATTTTTATGAATCATATATTAGATCATAAAGGTTACAGGTTCTTTCAGGCTAGTTTTGATGCAGATGAAAAAGGGACAGTTCTATCTGTAAACCATGATCGTTGGGGAACTTATATTACTTATGCAGGTTATTTACTATTGTATTTTGGGTTAATGGCAATTTTATTCGCTAAAAACACTCGTTTCGATGATATAAGAAATCGCCTTAATAAGTTGAAAAATAAGAAGGCTAACATGATGACCATGATTGCTTTATTTCTAAGTATATCTGGTTTTTCACAAGAACAACAGCATTCTGCGAATGATGGACATGACCATGCCATAGAAAAGCCGCTAAAAACACAGTTAGATTCTATACTAAGAGCTAATATAACACCAAAGGCACATACTGATAAGTTTGCTGAGATGGTGATTCAAGATTATAGTGGTCGTATGATGCCAATTCACACCTATGCTTCTGAAATGTTGAGGAAGATAAGTAAGAGTGATGTCTACGAAGACATGGATGCTACGCAGATATTTTTATCCATTCAAGAAAGTCCGATGCTTTGGTATAATATGCCAGTTATATACTTAACACCTAGAAAAGCAGATTCTATAAGAACAGTAATTGGTGTAGATAAGAACCAAGAATATGTGAGCTTATTAGACTTTTTCACTCCTGAAGGTAGAAATAAATTAGGCCCATATATTGAAGAATCGTTTAAGGCCCAAGTACCTAATGGTTTTCAGAAAGAGATAAAAGATACTTATGGACGCTTAAGTCTATTATCTGATGCTATTGAAGGAAGATCTATTAAGATATTTCCTGTTCCAAATGATGAAAACAACAAATGGATTTCTTCTTTTGAATATAAGCAAGAAGGTTATAAAGATATTCTAAAGGATTCATTATATGCTGGTTTTGTGAGTAAAGGATTTAGTTACTATCTAATGACTTTAAACAACTCTAAGCAGTCTGGTGATTATACAAATGCGGATAAATTATTACAAGATTTTAAGAGAACACAACAGAAACTTGGTGGAGAGATAATGCTTTCTGAAGAAAAAATAAAAACAGAAATTCTTTATAACAAATACGACATTTTTAAGAAGTTATTTAGCTGGTACATGTATGCAGGTACTTTGTTATTTGTTTTAATTATTGTTCAGATTTTTATGTCTTATAACAAAGCATTAAATCTAACTATTAAAGTTTTAGTCGGAATTATTGTAGGCCTGTTTGTACTACATACTACAGGTTTAATAGCACGTTGGTATTTGTCTGGCCATGCACCATGGAGTGATGCTTATGAATCAATGATTTATGTAGCTTGGGCTACGATGTTATTTGGTCTTCTATTAGCTCGTAACACAGAGAAAAAGAAATCAAAAGAAAATAGTTTAGGGTCTACGATTACATCTATGGTTATTCCGTTTTATGGTTTATTCCAAAGAAAATCTTCTGATATAACTGTTGCTGCAGCTGCTTTTGTAACATCAATGATTTTAATGATAGCTCATTGGAATTGGATGGACCCTTCAATTGCAAATCTAGAACCTGTTTTGCAAGGCTATTGGTTAATGATTCATGTATCTGTTATAGTAGGGAGTTATGGACCTTTTACTTTAGGTATGATTTTAGGTGTTGTTGCATTGTTGCTTATGATTTTTACTAATAAAAAGAATAAGGCCAAGATGGATATTAACATCAAAGAGCTTACTATCATTAATGAAATGGCTTTAACGGTTGGATTAGTAATGTTAACTATAGGTAATTTTCTTGGTGGCATGTGGGCAAATGAAAGTTGGGGACGTTATTGGGGTTGGGATCCTAAAGAAACTTGGGCACTTATTAGTATTATGATTTATGCGTTTGTAATTCACATGCGTTTAGTACCAGGTTTAAGAGGACGATGGTTTTATAATTTAATGTCAGTTTTAGCTTACATAAGTATTTTAATGACTTATTTTGGAGTTAACTTCTACTTGTCTGGACTGCACGCTTATGCTAGTGGTGATCAAATAGTGAGTTTTCAATTTGCGGCTATTACACTTGGTGTTATTGCTGTACTAGCATTTTTAGCTTATAGAAAATATAAGATCTATTATAAAAAGTAGACTAGCATTTTTGTCTTTTAAAACTAGCTTTTCAAAAAATAATGCGCATATTTGTGTCATTATGATTGCTTAGTTAATAATATTCGGAAAAAATTATCGCTTCTTCTTGCGATGTCAATGGTCAAACGTTTTTTGTTTGACTAATGTGTATATTAAATTTTTTAAGTCATGCAATCCAATAAAATCTCAATAAAACAATTTTTTAAATATTTTAAAATCGCTGTTTCAGGTAAAGAGCAAAATTTCACTTCTGGTAGTATTCGTAGAGCCGTTTTTATGCTTTCAATTCCAATGATTTTGGAAATGCTCATGGAATCTATTTTTGCTATAGTTGATATATTCTATGTATCTAGGGTTAGTGTTAATGCGGTAGCAACAATTGGTTTAACAGAATCAGTAATCACTTTAGTTTATGCTGTAGCTATAGGTTTAAGTATGGCAGCGACTGCTATTGTAGCCAGAAGGATTGGTGAACAAGATGAGAAAGGAGCCTCTCAAGCTGCTGTACAAGTTATCTTTCTTGGTGTGATTGTGGCAGCTTTTATAAGTGTTATAGGAATATTATATCCTAAAGAAATATTGCAATTAATGGGCGGAGAACCAGAGCTAATTGCAGAGGGTTATGGTTATACGCAAGTATTACTTGGAGGAAACGTAACTATAATGTTACTATTCTTAATCAATGCTATTTTTAGAGGTGCTGGTGATGCTTCTATTGCCATGTGGGCTTTAGTATTATCAAATGGATTAAACATTATTTTAGATCCAATGTTTATTTTTGGTTTTGGACCAATTCCCGCTTATGGAGTGGAAGGTGCAGCGATTGCAACAACTATTGGTAGAGGTACAGCTGTAATATTTCAACTATTAGTTTTATTCTATGGTTGGAGTAAAATCAAAGTGAAGCTCAAAGATATAGTGCTTAGAGTTGCCGTAATGATTAACCTTATTAAGGTATCACTTGGTGGTATTGGTCAGTTTTTAATTGGCACTTCATCTTGGGTGTTTTTAATGCGAATTATGAGTGAGTTTGGTAGTGAGGTTTTGGCAGGCTATACTATTGCTATTCGTGTAATGATGTTTACATTAATGCCAGCTTGGGGAATGAGCAATGCTGCTGCAACTTTAGTTGGGCAAAATTTAGGAGCTCAAGAACCACAACGTGCAGAAGATTCTGTATGGAAAACAGGAAAGTATAGTGCCATTTTTATGGGATTGGTTTCAGTAATCTATTTGATTTTTGCACCTCAAATTATTTCATGGTTTACTCAGGAAATGGAAGTAGTCAAAAACGGAGCTTTATGCCTTAGAATTATTGCGGCAGGTTATATTTTTTACGGTTATGGTATGGTAGTAATTAATGCGTTTAATGGAGCTGGTGATACAAAAACACCAACGTGGATTAACTTTATTTGCTTTTGGTTATTTCAACTTCCATTTGCTTATATCACAGCAGTAACTTTTGATTTAGGACCAATCGGAGTTTTTATGGCTATAACTTTGGCAGAAGTTCTAATAGCCGTAATCGGAATTATCTGGTTTAAAAAAGGCTATTGGAAATCCGTTAAGGTGTAATTAAGACTCTTAGAATAAAGTAAAAGCCTGACACATATGTTAATAAAAAGTGTATTTTGTCGTAAAAATATGCTTTTTATAGATTAATTGATTTGGAAAGTGTATTTTTCGAAAGTAAAATATAAGTATCATGAACCTCCCAAATCTAATGAGAACTATATCGAAATTACCATATCTTTTATTTTTGTTATTCTGTATTAACTTCAGTCAGGCGCAATCCGAAATACAACGTGTTAGGATAGATTTTGAAAATACAGATGGATATACAAGACATTTACTTTTAGGTTTTGTTCCAGATAATTCTGCTTCTGATGGCTTTGATTATGGGTACGATGCTTTAAATAATGACGATTTAGAAGATGATTTGAATTGGATTATTGATGATGGCCGTTATATTATTCAAGGTGTTGGTGCGTTTAATTCAAATAAATATTATCCATTGGGTATGTTTCTTACTAACACAGGTGATATTTCAATTTCCCTTACTGAATTAGAAAATTTTGAAAACGAAATAGACGTCTATCTATATGATTTAGAATCTAATACTTATGCACTCTTGAATGAAACTAACTTTGATAAAAACCTTTCTGCCAATACATATCTCAATCGGTTTTATATAACATTTTCTAATTCGGCTCATATAGAAATAAGTAATAATAGTCTATTGTCAACAAATGATAACGAGTCAGGTAATTTGAAAATTTGGCATTCAAACCATAATGATTTATTGCATATTAATGGAAAAACTATTTTTACTGATACAACGTTGAGCCTGTATAATATGGAAGGTAAAAAGCTGGTTGAAGAAAAAATTACCAACAAAAGTTATTCCTTAGATACGTCTACTATATCTAAAGGTATATATATAGTTAAAATAAATTCAGATACATTTTCACACTCTACAAAAGTTTGTATCACCGATTAGGTTTATAACTAAGGCATTGTTATTAAATTTATAGCTATAAATTATAATGAAATGTCAAAAAATAAAATTGGTTTAAATACAATATGTACTCATGTTGGTGTAATTAAAGATGAACAGTTCAAAGGTGCTGTGTCACCAATGTACCTTAGTTCGTCCTATGAGTTTTTGGATGTAGATGTAAAACGATATCCAAGATACTTTAACACACCAAATCAAGAATTCTTGTCAAAGAAAATCGCAGCTTTAGAACATACAGAAGCAGCATTGATTTTTGGTTCAGGTATGGCGGCAATTAGTACTATGTTTTTGGCATTTTTAAAGCAAGGAGATCACTTAGTCGTTCAAAATACATTATACGGAGGAACGGTTAATTTCATTAAGGAAGAATTCCCTAAGTATGGTATAGAATACACTTTTACAAGTGGTTATTCTAATGATGACTTTAAAGATGCTATTCAACCAAACACAAAACTTATTCATATCGAAACTCCTTCAAATCCATTAATGACTATTACAGATATTAAGGCTATTGCTAAATTAGGAAAATCTAAAGGTGTTTTAACATCTATGGATAATACGTTTGCATCTCCAATTAATCAAAACCCTATGGATTTAGGGATTGATATGGTTATGCATTCTGCGACTAAATATTTTGGTGGACATAGTGATATTTGTGCTGGTGCAGTTGCTAGTTCTGAAGAACATATAGAACGTATTTGGAATGTTGGTAAAAATCTTGGTGGAAGTCTTAGTGATATGACCGTTTGGATGCTGGAGCGTAGTATGAAAACATTAGGACTTCGTGTAAAATCGCAAACAAAAAACGCTATGAAAATGGCAAAATGGTTAGATAAACACCCTAAGGTTTCTAAAGTGTATTATCCTGGACTAAAATCTCATCTAGATTATAAATTGGCTAAATCTCAAATGAAAGGTTTTGGAGCTATGTTATCTTTTGAATTGATAAATGATTTAGACTCGTGTCAATTTCAAAAGCAATTAAAACTCATAAAACCTTCGATGAGTTTAGCAGGAATTGAAAGTAGTATGCTTTCTCCTCATTTAACTTCTCATGCTTTATTAACTCAAGAAGAACGCGATGCCATTGGTATCAGTGATCAACTCATTCGTTTTTCAGTTGGAATTGAAGAAGTAAAAGATTTAAAAGATGATATAGAGC